>JBOGYB010000156.1:0-4990 GCA_050696555.1 Solirubrobacteraceae bacterium
CTCCGCGGGTGCTAAATCAGTGTGCGAGTCCCTTCAGGCAGACGGACGCCACGTGTCCTAGACACTCGTTTCCTGCATCTAGGCAGGCGGCCGGCGAGACCACGCCGCCTCATGGGCGGCGATATCGCCAGCGATGTTCTCATCGTTTCGCTCTATGCCCGACCTTCGTTTTGGTGTGCTTCTTGGTCTTGGGGCAGTTGGTGACGGTGATTGGGGTGTTTTGGTGGATGATCGCGCCGTTTTGGGCTGTGAACGCTGTCGGCATCTTTAGTTTCTGTTGGCAGAGGTGTCCGCTTGGGGCCGCGAGCGCGGGATACTTACCCTGCGGGAGGGTGAGTTCGAATGTGCCGACGGGGACGTCGGGGATCGAGCGGAATGTGCTGGAGGTGATCCCCTTCTTTTCGTCGATGAACGTTTCCGAATGCAGTTGCACCGTCACGCCGTAACCGGATAGCACGACGACTAGTTCAGGGAATTTCTGTCCGCCATGGCTGACGAAATAGACCGGTCCGGTCAACGGGACTGGTAGGACGGGTGTGATCGCCTTGGCGGTCCCGATCCTTGAGGCGGGCCCGCACGCGGCGGGGTTCGTGTTGAACGTTTTGTCTGGGCAGGCCTGTTGCAGCGTCTTTAGCTGCGAAGGCAACTGTCTAGGCAGGCTCACCTTGACAGAGCGAATGTTCGACTGACTTGACGCCTGGTTGGCTCCGAGGCTCCCGGTCGGGTAGACGAGCTTCACGTGCAAGCTCGCACCCGTCGCGCGCGAGCTCCTACCGCTGGTGGAGACCGTGAAGTTTGGTTTGAACTTCAAGGACTGACAGGAACCCATCTGGAAATGGCTTGCGAGAGGTGCGCTCGCTCCTTCCACACTGGTCGCGGTACCGGAGAAGCTCATCGGGGCGCAGTCGGTTGGGTTGAACATGAATTCGGGCCGGTCTATCACCGCGTTGATAGTGCGCAAGTCCGCGGGTACGCCCTTGACGATCTGCGGCAACGGATCAGTCGTGACCGTGATCTGCGCGGTCAGCGGGTCCACATCGATGCGTCCGCGTACCACTTCGGTGCCGAGATCGAACGGACCCGCATGAATCGGGACCACAATCGACAGGCCGAACGGCGCGCCCTCGTACGGTCCGGTGAGATAGATCGGCGCCGGTGGAGAACCGGCTTGCGGGATATAGAACGGGTACGGTCCAGGACCCGCACCGACGACCGTATGCCCAATCTGCGACGCCGAAGAGCACGTACCCGCCGCTGCTTGTGGTTCCTCACAAAGCGGGACCTTCGCGATCATCCCCAACAACCCCTCCGGCGTCTTGAACGACAACGTCCTAATCCGCTGCTGCCCATCGCCACGCGAGAGCAGCATCGTGAAGCTCGTATAACCCCCCGCCTGGTCGGTCGTCGCGCCGGCGGTCATCGACGGGCTGAACGGCAACGGCCACACACACGGCGAACCACCCGGACCAGCACTGATCGCGAACTGGTTCAGGTCGAATTGGTCGCCGATGAATGGGCTCGACCACGGCGTGAAGTCGGCGCTCGCTTGATAGGTGCCACACGCTGTGGGGGTAGCGAGCGCCGCCTGCGCTCCGCCGCTGAAGTTCAGTTTGAAGTCCGTGAACGGGAGGTCTGGAGTGTTCTCGAACGTCGTCGTCAACTGCCCCGTCTGCTCATTGAGATGGACGTTCCCTACGAGCTTGAGGTTCACCCCGTCAGCCGACGCAGTGACAAGCAGTTGCAGGTTCGGTGGATTCGACGAGAGGATGTACACGTTGCCCTGCAGCTTGTCGCGCAGCAACGGACTCGACACTTCGTCGGTGCCGACCTTCGACGCCGACGGACAAGACGCTGATTTCTCGTTCACTTCACCGTCTGGTTCGGTACCCAAAGACTCCTGCGAAGACTGACAAGCAACCAATCCAGTCGCCTGCCCCGGATTGATCGCGACGCCTTCGGGCAACACGACCGTCGTATTCCTGAGCCCCGGGGTCTGCAACCCTTCGGGGTTCAGCCCCTGCGGCATTTTCACATCCACCGACAAACCGGCCGGCGTATCCGCATACGACGTATCCGGAGCGATAGAAATTTCCGGTTTGAACGGCTGCAACGCTTCACAACCCGTAAAACCAACAGGATTCCCCTGCTGATCCTGCAACGCGAATATCGCAGGCGGGACGGTCAGGTTGTCCTGCGTCCAGGTTCCGACCTCTTCGGCGGAGAACTCGGGCGGCGCGCCGCAAGACGTCGGCATCGTCACCAACGGCCTTGGCATCAAGCCCGCGGGTGAAGGACACCCCAAGCCGGCGCAGCGTTCCGGATTGTGATTAGGATCCCCCGGAACACCCCAAATCCTCGTGGAGTCGAACACAATCTGTCGTTGCGGGAGATTGTCCACGTGAGTCGTGATCCCATTATCTCCGCCCGTACGCACACCGAAGTCCAGGAACACCGGAACACCTCCCTCGTTAAACCCGAACTCCGCGGCGACGCCCGGGGGCGGCACCAGGTTGTACACAGGCACAAGAAGTTCGATGCCGCCAATTATCGAACGGTTTTCGCCGATTTCGCTGCCGAGCGGGCATTCCGGCGTGAAGCCCTCATCAAACATCAGTCGCGGGCACTGTGGCACCGCCTGGGGGTCACCGACGATACCCGGTGGGGCATTCACGTGAATGGCACGGATCTGTCCCCCCGCCGGCGCTTCCTTACCAGGTCCGGCTTTACCTTTGAAGTTCGCGGTCGCCACCTCGTTCATGGCGAACGCCACGGTCAGATCGAAAGGATGCGAGCCTGCCTGCGTGTCGGGAGTCCCGTCGGCGTTGGTCATCCACACCGCCATGTTGGAAAAACCAATGTCCGCCGTGGCTGAGCCGAACGTCAACGGCACAGTCGCGCTCGTCGAGCTCAACCCGCCACCACCGCTCACGGTCACTCGCGCCAGCGCGCTGCCGGACGCGCTCGCACCCACGCCTACGCTGATGCGCAGTTGGGTGACTTTGCCAAGGCCTATCGGTGGATTGACCTTGCATACCACCAGCCCTGTAGCTTCTTCGCATTCGCCGCCTTCGCCGCCTTCGTTATAGGTCAGCAGTTCCGTTTCCTTGACGGTCAGGCCTTCGGGCAGGGTGCTGGTGATGGTGGTCACTGCGTTTGACGGTGCCGCGCCTAGGTTGTACACGTCCAGGATGACAACGCCTTCGCCGCCAGGGGGCAGGTTCGTCGGCAGGCTCCTGCCGATCACCCTGAAGCCGGGCGCCGGCGTGACCGCCTGCGCCGTAGCGCAAACCGCCAGCAACCCAACGAAAAGCGTCAAAGAGAGCAGATACCCAACCGTTCGCTTGAACACCATCACTTCGTCCCCCCCGTCGAGCGCTTGGCCTTATTCCCGTACAACTTGTGCGCCCTAACTTCGCACACGACACGCTTGCGCTTCTGACGCTTTCGATGACACGTCGCGAGCGCCAGCCTGAGCTTCTGAGCACGCGTTAGCGACTTGGACTTAGCGCCCCGCCCGGATTCGCCAGATGTGGTGAAGTTGCCGACGCCGTTAAACGTCGCACTCGACGGCGTAGCGAAGATCGGCGCCTGCGCTGGAGCGCCCTGACAGCCCGTGCCGGTGCATTGCGGCGGTGCAACCGGCCGCACGCCGTCGACACGCGCGTCGTACACATCCGCGTTTTCGTTGCCGTCCCCGGGGACCAGCCGCTGGCGCGTGACCATGAACACGTCGTCGCCGCTGACACTCGCATCGATCAGCCACGCCGTGCCTTCCAGACCGTCAGAGAGCAGGTACACGCAACCATCGCTTTCGTGACAGGGCCCGCTACCGTCGCGCTCCCACTCATACACATCCTGCACACCGTTCACATCCTGCGCAACAAGCGGCGCGGTGCTCTCAAAGAACACGCGGTCGCCGTCTTCGGAGATGCGACGATACTCGTACACGACGCTCGTACTCGTCTGTAGATCACCACCGCTCGCCTGCGGACTGCAGGAAGCGCAGAACAGGCTCCCATCGCGGGTGTCGTAGACATACACCTGTTCAGAGTCTTCACCGGGATAGAAGCCGCTCGTCAGGTTCTCGTGCGCGACGAACACCAGCCCGTGCCCATCCGGTGTCACATTCGCAAGACGGCCACCCAACTGAGACTCCCAGTCGTGATTGTCGGCGGCAGACAGGGACGCTACAAACATGATCCGCGACGCCCCCACATTTTGCGGGTCTGGCTCGTAGACATAGAGATTGTTCTGGCCCGCAACCGGCTGGTCTCCCGCTGCATTAGCCGGACCCGCCAGAGCTTCCTGGGAGACGAAATACACGTACGCGCCGTCGGCACCCGTTTCGTTCGTGCCGATCACACCCTGCACGCCGCTGCTCGATCCGGCTAGTTCAACACGCGTCTCAGCTTCCAGGTCGAAACGCCACAGTTTCCCAGCTTCGACATAGAACACGTACCTCCCATCCGGGCTCGCGTTCCAGAACTGAGCCGGACCCTGAGACACCTGAACCGTACTCGAGCCGTTCTCGCGCACATAAATGACGCCAGGTCGGAATTCCACGCGCCATTTTGGTTCCGCTGTAGGAGTGACATTGACTGCGCCTGTTTCGACGGTAGACCAGAAAACGCGTGAGCCATCGCGGGAGATCGCGTGAGCAAAGCCTCGCTGCGGAGGATATTCAGCAATCGCGTCGGGTTCATCGATTGCCCGTGGCTCGCCACCGAACGTCGCGCCGGGAGCGAGCTTTCCATCCGGAAGCACGTTCACCAGACTGACATGATCATCGACCGACATGTACAGCTCGTTGCGATCGCCGAGCCCCTCGAGCGTTTTCTCTCTTTCGCTTGAAAAGGGGAGTTTCTCGGCTTCCGCCAGCTCTTCAGCTTCCACCTTCAGCACGCCTTCCAGTTCTTCCTGCAGCGGACCTCCTCCATCCAGCAGCGAATCGTTAGCCTCGAAGAACTTATGGCTCATATCCGCCGACGAC
>JBOGYB010000157.1:0-4956 GCA_050696555.1 Solirubrobacteraceae bacterium
CTCACCGACCACGACACGCTCGCTGGAGTTCCCGAGGCACTCCAGGCCGGTGCCGAGCATGGGATCGCCGTTGTCCCGGCGATCGAGATATCCGCCATCGACGACGGTGGCGAGAGCGGCACCGCCCGCGAACTGCACATCCTCGGCTACCTCGTCGATCACACCGACCCCAAGTTCACGGCGACGCTCGAGGCCTTTCTCGCCGACCGCGAGCAGCGCACGCTGCGCATGGCCCAGAGCCTGCGCGACCTCGGCTTCGAGCTCGACGAGCGGACGATCTCCGCGCGTGTCAGCGCGGGAGAGCCGATCGGCCGCCCCCACCTGGCCGAAGCCGCGCTCTCCCACCCCTCCAACGCACAACGTTTGCGCGAGGAGGACATCGACGACATCGGCTCGTTCATAAGGGCCTACCTGATCGAGGGACGCCCGGCCTTCGCGCTGCGCGTCACCCCAACCGTCCCCGAGGCCATCAACGCGATCCACGGAGCCGGCGGCATCGCGATCTGGGCGCACCCCTTCTGGGACGTATCCGACCCGGTCGAGGTGCTCTCGACGATCGACCGCTTCCGTGCGCTTGGCATCGACGGGGTGGAGGCTTTCTATGTCACCCACACGCCTGAGCAAACAGAGCTGCTCGCCAACCGCTGTGCCGAGCTCGACATGCTGAGCACGGGCTCCGCCGACTTCCACGGTCCCGATAACCGCCTCTTCTCACGCTTCATGGCATTCGAAACCCACGGCCTCACCCCCAACCTCGGTCCCATCGTCCAGCCCACCAAAGACTGACCGCGAAGCCCGAGGGCCGGCAAGCGCTCGAGAGCACGCTGCAGGCCCCGAAGGGGCCCATCCAAATCAGTCGCTCAGCAGCTCTGCGAGGCGATAGAAGAGCGCTTCCAACGCGAGCTCCTCAGACACGTTGAGCCCCAGCCGCAACCTCGTGTCACGCACACGCTCAACGCCTGCCAACAGGGCGCTGGGATCGCGACCGGGCTGGGAGCCGAGCTCACCGAGACGGTCGCTTGCCAGCACTACCTCTACGGCACCAACCGCCACGCACCAGGCGTCCCTCAACCACAGCTCCACCAGCCGCAGGCCGAGGTCGAGCGTCTCCGTGCGCGCGCGACGCTCCCCCCGGCGCACAACCTCACCCCCTTCGCGCTCGTGCTTGCGCCGCTCCTTGCTCGGCAACATCTCCGCCTGCGCTCGCAAGTGCTCAGTTATACCCTCCGCGACTTCCGTCCCCGCCGCCTTCGCCGCGTCGAGCAATACCACCCACGGCCGCTCCTCCTCCACCTCGCCGCATGCGCCACGGGCAAAACGCTCTGCGCACTCCCGCAGCGCAGCGCCCTCCTTGCTCACCAGCCGCTTGGCCAAACGCCCGTCGCCTGCCGCCAAGCGCGCGCACGCCCGTGCGGTTGTGGGGTCGATCGTCGCGTCCGCGGTGATCAAACGCTGCTCGATCACCTCACTTGCGAGTGGATCGAAGCGCACCTGCTGACAGCGCGAGGCGATCGTCGGCAGCACGTCCTCGCTGTGCTCTGCCAGCAAGATCAAGTGCGCGAACGCCGGAGGCTCCTCCAACGTCTTCAAGAGACGGTTCGCCGCCTGATCGTTCATGGTCCCCGCCGCCTCGATCACGAACACCCGGCGCTTGGATTCGAACGGCGTGTGCGCCACCGCACCCACCACCGCCTCGTCGATGTCGCTCACGAGCACTTCGCTTGCCCCACTGGGCGTCACCCAGGTGAGATCGGGGTGGGCATCGCGTCCCACCCGCTCCACCACCCCCTCGGGGTTCGATGTGCCGTCGGCGAGCAGCGCCGCGGCGAACGCCCTTGCCGCGGTTCGCTTCCCCGTCCCCCCCGGGCCGTGGAAGAGGTATGCGTGCGATGGGTTCCCGTTCGGGGGCAACGCCCCCAACAGCAGCGCCCGGGCGTGTGGGTGCTGGTCTACGCCCCCGAGCATTCCCTCTGTGGTGGCCGTCTGGATCGATGCGGGAGACACTCCCCCATCGTAGATCCACCCATCTCGGAAAGGTCCCCGCGGGTTGGGGAGGGAGGTGTGATGTATCCCAAAATGGGTGACTCGCGCGTGCGTGTGCGGAGATAGCCCTCCTTCGCGCGCGCGTGCGAGTACGGTGCGTGCAGCAATGCCCACAGGCAGGCTCATCACTATCGAGGGGCTGGACGGCGCCGGCAAGTCCACCCTCGCCACCTCCCTCCACGGCGCCCTCCGCGCTCGGGGTTTGCATGTGGAGCTGCTACGCGAGCCGGGCGGCACCCAGCTGTCAGAGCGCATCAGGGAGCTCGTGAAGGACCCGTCCGTGCGCCTTGGAGCGCGCACCGAGACGTTGCTCTACGCCGCCGCCCGCGCCCAGCTTGTGGAGGAGATCCTCACACCACTGCTCACCACGGGAACGTGGGTGCTGCTCGACCGCTACATCCACTCCTCCCTCGCCTACCAGGGCGCCGGTAGGGCACTCGGGGTCGAGGAGGTGGGCATCGTCAACGAGTTCGCCACCGGCGGGCTCGTCCCCGACCGCGCGCTTCTACTGCGTATCACCCCCGCGGAAGCCCTCGCCCGCTTGCGCACCAGGGGCACTCCCCCCGACCGCTTGGAGGGCGAGGGAGAGCGCTTCTTCGCCACCGTATCCTCCGCATACGAGCAACTCGCCCGCTCCACCCCCGAGCGGATTCGCGCGATCGATGCGGGGGAGCCCCCGGAGCGCGTGCTCGAACTGGCGCTCACAGCTATCGGAGACCTCCTTCCCTCGAGCTGATTAGCATGGGTGCGGGATGACCACCTTCCACCTCAATGCCCCTCCTCGCAGGCTCGCGCTCTTGTGTGCGCTGGTGGCGCTCACCGCGCTCTCCCCCGCAAGCGCAGCGGCAGCAAACTCGACGACCGCGGAAAAGCATCTCGGGTTGTCGGTGCCCGCCTCCGCCCGCACGAGCACCACCGGCACATCCACGACAACGCCCACAACCACCACCGCGACGCCCGCGAGCGGCGCCCAACCGGGCACCGTCCCCCCAGGGGCCACCCCCACAACGGCAACCCCCACCACAAGCGTCCCCACGACTACGACACCGCCTTCCACCACCCCTACCGTCACAACCCCCGCCACGACAACCCCTTCGGCTACAACCCCCACCACCGCCACACCTGGTACCCCCACGGTTGTCGGGGTCTCGCGCAAGACCTCCCCGAGCACACACCTCTCCACCGGGGCACTCGCGCTGGCGATCCTCGGGGCGTTGCTCGCGCTCGGTTGCGCGATGTGGGTGGTGGGACGCTGGCTTGCGTTGGAACCGCGCTGGACCGTCTCGCTGATGCATTCGCTGCGCGAAGCCACCTACCACGCCTCCTCCACCTGGGCGGAGTTCTCCGACTGGGCCAAGCTGGGTCACTGACACCCGGGATACACAGAAAAGCCCTCTAAAATTGAGGATTCTGGCGGTCCGTCCGGTATGCGCGAGACGATTCTCGGCCCAGGTGAACAGAGTCGAGTGGGCGTCGCACCAATGCCGGCGCAGAGGAGATGAGGCCGATGGATTCAACCCCGCACCCCACGATCGCAGCGCAGAGCGCCCCAGGCGCGGCGCTCACCGTCGAGCGCTTGTTCACATCTGCTGACACTCATCCCTTCGACACGATCGAGTGGGAGCTGCGCGACGCCCGCATCGGCCACGGCGACCGCGTCGCTTTCGAGCAAACCGATGTCGAGTTCCCCAAGAGCTGGAGCCAGAACGCGACGAACATCGTCGCCCAGAAGTACTTCCGTGGGCAGATCGGCCACCCTGCGCGGGAGCGCTCGGTCAAGCAGATGATCTCCCGCGTCGCCGGCACCATCGCAGGATGGGGTCGCGAGCGCGGCTACTTCGCCTCCGAGGAGGACGCAGGCGCCTTCGAGTCGGAGCTCACCCACATCCTGCTCCACCAGATGGCGGCGTTCAACTCCCCCGTGTGGTTCAACGTGGGCTTCGAGGAGTCACCGCAGTGCTCCGCCTGCTTCATCCTCTCGGTCAAAGACACGATGGAGTCCATCCTCGAGTGGAACACCAAGGAGGGCAACATCTTCCGCGGGGGCTCCGGCTCGGGCATCAATTTGTCAAACATCAGGGGCTCGATGGAGCCTCTGGCCAAGGGCGGCACCGCTTCGGGCCCGGTGTCCTTCATGCGCGGCGCCGATTCCTGGGCCGGCACCATCAAGTCCGGCGGCAAGACCCGCCGCGCCGCGAAGATGGTGGTGCTCGACATCGATCACCCCGACATCCGCGAGTTCATCTGGTGCAAGGCCAAGGAGGAGGACAAGGCAGAGGCCTTGCGCGACGCCGGCTTTGACATGTCCATCGACGGCGACGGCTTCTACTCGATCCAGTACCAGAACGCCAACAACTCGGTGCGCATCACCGACGAGTTCATGCGCGCCGTAGAGGACGACGGGGAGTGGCGCCTCACCGCCCGCTCCACTGGTGAGCCCGTAGGCGAGCCGATTCGCGCACGCGAGCTGATGCGGGAGATCGCCGAAGCGGCGTGGCGCTGCGCCGATCCGGGGGTGCAGTACGACACCACCATCAACCAGTGGCACACCTCCCCCAACAGCGGCCGCATCAACGCCTCGAACCCATGCTCGGAGTACATGCATGTCGATGACTCCGCTTGCAACCTCGCGTCGATCAACCTGATGAAGTTCCGCCGCCCCGACGGCACATTCGACGTAGAGCCCTTCGAACACACGGTCGACGTGATGCTGCTCGCCCAGGAGATCGTCGTCGGACCATCGAGCTACCCCACCGAGGAGATCGGCGTGAACGCGCGCGCGTTCCGCCAGCTCGGGCTGGGCTACGCCAACCTCGGCGCCTACCTGATGGCCGACGGCGTTCCGTATGACTCTGACCCCGGCCGCGGCACGGCTGCTGCGATCACCGCGCTGATGACCGGACGGGCGTACCT
>JBOGYB010000158.1:0-4953 GCA_050696555.1 Solirubrobacteraceae bacterium
ACCAAGGCAGGCGCGGCCGATTAGCGGGCACCCGCCAGCGCCCGTCGCAAGGCCTCAACCCGTGCTCGACGGTTTAGTCTTCGCCCGCCCACGTCCACTAGAGAATAGCCTGCAAATCGGCAGTTTTTCGGCGACTTAAGCGCGGTGCTCCAAGTCATGGGGAGCATGGAAAGACCTCCCGTTGGCCTATTCATTGGCCTAAACGCAGGCAATTGTCAGCAGGATTGCTGATCTGGGAATGATTTGCGAATAGTCGTATTGACCTACTGCTTGACACGCAGGAGCCCTGTGCCAGGCTATTTTCGCAGCGAAGCGTTAGTTAGTGCGCGACCGCGCTGCGTTTCGTCCGGAGCGCTCGTCTGACGTGGACTGACTGGGACGACTATTCCGCCGCGAGGGGCGCGCATCCTCGCAGATGCCAGCGATCACCATACGAGCTTCAAAACGTCCAGCAGTCCCTCGCGTAGGAGATGTGCCACTCGCTCGCGATCTCTTCGGCGTTGCCGTCGCTGTCGTTCGCTTGGCGCTTGAGCGAGCCGAAATCGGGGAGGTCGTGCCACAACCGTTCGATGGCCGCAGTGTCGCCGAGCCGAGTCGTCTCCCGACGCGCAGACGGCAAGTGGCGCATGAAGTACGGGCGGCTCATCGTGCATCGGCCTGCGCGCAGCTGACAAGCCTTTGACGGCCACCTCGCCGCGCTGGCCGAGTTCTATGAGCGCTCGCCTACGTGGGCGAGGAGCACATCCACGCCTCGCTCGCCGACTGCGAGTAGCACCGGCCGGTCCACACGTCCCTACTCTGGCTCGCCGTCCCCGCGTAGCCATCGACACCACCCATCATGTCCGCTTCCAGCGACGCGTCGACGGCCGCAGGCATCGGTACGATCACTACAGACGAAGTCTCCTAAAGGTGATCACGACGAGCAGAGAACGAGCCGGTACGGCCATCAGTGCGAATGATCTGCGGATAAAGCGAGCGGTCTTTACGTTGCGCGAGGCCGCCGCCTACCTCGGGCTACCATCTTCCACGCTGCATACCTGGGCTCGTCCGGCTGGCGGGACGATGCCCGTCATCACGTGCTTCCCTGCTCGTGGTAGGGAGGCGACGGTTCCGTTCATCGGCTTTGCGGAGGCCTATGTTCTTTCCGCGTTCCGTCGTGCCGGCGTACCGATGCAGCGCATCCGGCCGGCGGTCAAGGTGCTCTCCTCCGGGATCGGCGTTGAGCACGCATTGGCATCTAGGCAGTTGTATACCGACGGTGCGGAGGTGCTCTACGACTACGCCGCCAGCGAGCAAGACGAGGAGCTGCGCGGCCTGACGGTGGTACGCACCGGCCAACGACAGTTCGCTGAGGTCGTGCACGACTACCTCAAACGAGTCACCTACGGCAATGATGGCTGGGCCTCTCGCGTGCGCTTGCCGGTCTACCAGCAGGCCCAGGTCATCGTCGATCCACGTCGAGCGTTCGGGATGCCTCTCGTTGTCCATGGGGGAGCGCGGGTTGAGGATCTCGTCGATCGCTTCGTGGCTGGGGACACCCTTGCCGATATTGCGGAGGATTTCGGCGTGCCTGAGCCAGAGGTCGAGGACGTGGTTCGTGTCGCCACGCGAGCGGCGGCCTGACACTCGCACGGCCAAGACTGGCGAGTCGGGCGGTGAGGATCTACCGGTCGAGTTCTTCATTGACCGCAGCCTGGGCCGCAAGCACCTCGCCCAGGCGCTGCGCGGTCTTGACTTCGTAGTCCATACGATGGCCTCGGTTTATGGTGAGCGGGTAGCTCAGGAACTCGAGGACGAGCGCTGGCTGGCGGATGCCGGTGAGCGCGACTGGATCGTCTTGATGAAGGACGATGCGATCCGCCGTCGACCATCAGAGCGTGACGCACTGTCAGAGGCCAAGGTGCGCGCCTTCTGCTTGACAAACGCCCAACTTCGCGCCTCCGAGCAGTCAGCCCGGTTCCTCGGCAACATCGAGCGCATCCTGCGTCAAGCCAAGAAGCCCGGCCCCTACATTTACGGGGTTTACGAGGGTTACATCAGACGGCTATGGCCCTAGATAAGAGTCGGTAGGAGATCAGCGTGGCGCAGCGTAAGACACTGACGGAAAAGCAGGTGGCAGTTTTGCGGTGGATCGCGGACGGCTGTCCTGACGGTGTCATGGAGGACGAGTTCCATCGTATTTCTGCAGCGGCGCTAAGAAACCGTGGGCTGGTGGAAACTTCGGGTCGTGGCTCGACCTGGATGGCGACGATCACGTCGGCCGGCAGCGAGTATCTGGCGATGGCTAACGGGCCGAACCCGCCGATAGCCAGGCAGGCGAACGTGTCTGTGACTCAGCAGCTCGTAAATGACGTGATAGCCGCTGGTGGTGTGCTGCGAGTCCCGCGGCGCGGCTGGTATGACAGTGACGGCACCGACTATATGAACAGGGCGCGAATGGCTGAGCGTCTAGGGAAGGTTCCGGACGGCAAGCGGCTGACAGTCACCACGATCGAACGTGAGCTTGAGATCCGACTGGAGGACGCACCTGAGCGCACGGGTCACCGAGCTGCTCTTGCTCCTGTCGCGATACCGGACAGGATTGGCCGTTACCACCAGGCAGCGAAGCAGTTTCGCGATTTGAGCACGCGCCACGAGATCTCGCGCAAGCAGCTCGTGCGAGCAGCTCGGATAATCCATCTGGTCGCCACTGAAGCCGAACGACGCGGCTGGTCGGCCGAGGCTCCGACTGGATCTAAGAACGGGTACGGGCGCACAGACTGGACAGGCGCCAAGAACGGTCATCTACACATCACTGCCGATCACTACCAATTCTGGTTGCGCCTGCGGGAGGAGGGGGTGCATACGCGTGGCCCCTGGGAAGAGGAGGTAAGGCACTACCGAAACGTATCGCGCGATTCCTACCTCTACCGGGACAGGGAGCTACCTAGTGGCCCCTACGACTCCGACGCCACCGGCCGTCTCAAACTTGAACTGCACGACGGGACATGGTGGATCCACCGAGGTCGTCAGTCACGCTTCGCTGACCGGCAGTCGTGGACGCTTGAGGACCGCCTACCTCACCTCCTCCGAGAGATCGAAGAGCGCATAGTTGATGCCCAGCGTCACGAGGAGGGAGAGCGGATCAAGGCCGAGAGGGCCGCCGAAGCAGCTAAGCAACAAGCTGAAGAACGCGAGCACCAGTGGCACCTGCTCATGGCCCAGGCGAAGGAGCACCTCATCGAAAAGCACCGCGTCACGCACCTTTGCCAACAGGCGGACGCCTGGGAGCAAGCCGAGCGTCTGCGCCGCTATTGCGACGCCATGCAAGCCGCCTGCGGTGGAATCCAGGAGACCGCGCAATGGATCGTGTGGGCTCGCACCTACGCCAACCGACGCGACCCGCTCAGCGAGTCACCGAAGATGCCAGAGACACCAGAAGTGACCCCTGATGCTCTCCAGGAGCACCTCCCTGCCGGCTGGAGCGCTCATGGACCAGAGCACGATCCCCGCTTCGTTGGTCGGCGCGGCTGGTAGCAAGTGCCCGAAAGTCTCGAAGAGTGGAGCGGACGCTCTGGATTGTCCTCCAGGGGCCTGGGCATCGATTGCAACGTAGCCCATTCGAGCTGTTGCGCGCCCGAGCGCGAGACGATCAAAAGTTTAGGCCAACGGGAGTTATCCGTTGGCCTAAACCCAGCAGGAATGGGCCTAAATCAACAGAAAATGTGGTTTTCGGGCCGACATCGTTTCATAACGATTTCCAGGGAAAATGTGCCAATCACAGCGGACGGTGCTCCCGTTTTGCAAGCAGGAGGTCGCCGGTTCGAGTCCGGCTAACTCCATTCAGACAATTATCAGCTTCGATATTCGATCACGTGGAGCAAGCGTACGTGGCAGCGTTCCGCGGGGGTGCTCGGATATGATCGCCCGCGTGCATGGTGGGCTGAAGAGGACGACTCCGGCCCTGTTGCTTGCGCTCGCATGTCTGCTGGGTACACCCGCGATGTCCGCTGCCTGCCCCGGGCCCTCGGGCGACGCTTACGCCAAGGCGGTTCTCGCCGATGCGCCGATTGCCTACTATCGGCTGGACGAGTCCTCCGGCTCGACCCTCTGTGATTCCTCCATCTCCGCCACCAATGGCACCTACAAGGCTTCCAGTGTGAGTTTGGGTTCCTCGGGGGTGTTGCTGAACAGTCCCGACACCGCGGTCCAGGGCAGCGGCGGGGGAGGCATCGGCGACAGTGGCCCCGGGGTGAGCGGAAACCACAGCTTCACCCTCGAGGGTTGGTTGCGCGGTACCGGCAACGATCAGACCCAGATCCTGGTAGATATGGGTACCGCTGGAACCGGGAACATCGCTGGGCTCGGTGTCACTCAGCAGACAACCGGCAGCGACCTCATCCTCGACACCTACGATGGGTAGTCGATTGGCCGACTGGGACCGTCAACCTGTTCGACCAGCAGTGGCACTCGAACACAGCATGAATTGGCGTGAACGCACCCTACTCGCCCTCGCGATCGTCGGGTTCGTCGTGCCCAACACCATGATCGTGCTGTTCGCGGTCCGGCACGGCCTCACTCCCAGTGGGTACTTTCGACACTGGGGGGAATCGCTGCCGGCAACCCAGCTCGCCCTCGATCTCGGCATTGCCTTCGTCGCGTTCGCACTTTGGGCGGCTTGGGAGGGGCAACGTCTGGGGATGCGTTCGTGGTGGGTCCCGGTCCCTGCCTCGTTGCTGGTGGGGTTGTGCTTCGCCCTTCCGCTATTCCTACTGCTGCGTGAGCGTGCGGTTAGCGAGGTGGTCAACCATGAGCTCTTGAGGGGTAGCCCTGCGGGGACGCAAACCGATTCAGTTCAGCGCAAGGCGGGTTCTACTGAGGCCCAGGAAAAATGAGGTTGTGCCCGGGGCCGCCTTCGAAGCTGTCGCGCCCTGGTCCCCCGACGAGCTTGTCGTTGCCCGCTTCGCCGTAGAG
>JBOGYB010000159.1:0-4948 GCA_050696555.1 Solirubrobacteraceae bacterium
ACCAGGGTGAGGTGCTTGTGGTGTTCCTCGCAAAGGAGCATCCGGAAAGCGAGGGTGCCCTCACGGGCGACCACGACTGTGAGCCCTCATCGGAGGGCTCCGCCGAGCAGGGGAGGGCGGACTTGCGGGCGGTACACGATCGGCACGCGTTGGGTCTCGACAATGCCCGTCCAGAGGCTGTTGCACGGCGCCGCGAGCGAGGGAGGCGCACGGCGCGCGAGAACCTCGCGGAGCTCCTCGACGAGGGCACGTTCGTCGAGTACGGCCCGCTCATCTTCGCCGCCCAGGAGCGTCGCCGCTCGCGGGAGGAGCTGATCGCGGCCACCCCCGCCGACGGGCTTGTGGGTGGAGTGGGAGAGGTGGACGGTCGCCCGGTCGTGGCGATGTCCTACGACTACACCGTCCTCGCCGGTACCCAGGGAATGCGGGGGCACCTCAAGAAGGACCGCCTGTTCGAGCTCGCCGAGCGCCGCCGCCTGCCGGTGGTGCTGTTCGCCGAGGGCGGGGGTGGGCGGCCGGGCGACGTGGACATGCCGATCGTGGCGGGCTTGGATTGCCGTGCCTTCAACCTCTTCGGGAGGCTCAGCGGGAGGGTGCCGCTCGTGGGGATAGCGTCCGGCTACTGCTTTGCCGGCAACGCCGCGCTGCTCGGATGCTGCGACGTGGTGATCGCCACCGAGGACTCCTCCATCGGCATGGGTGGTCCGGCGATGATCGAGGGGGGTGGGCTCGGCGTGTACCAGCCCGCTGATGTGGGCCCGATCGACGTGCAATACGCAAACGGTGTGGTGGACCTCCGTGTCGCCGACGACCAGGCCGCGGTGGAGGCCGCCAAGCGCTACCTCTCCTACTTCCACGGCGCGGACGAGGAGTTCGAGGCGCCCGATCAGAAGCTGTTGCGGGGGATCGTCCCCGAACAGCGCAAGCGCGCCTACGAGGTGAGGGGCGTGCTTGACACCCTTTGCGACGAGCACTCGGTGCTCGAGCTGCGCGGGGGGTTCGGTGCGGGGATGGTCACCGCCCTGGCGAGGATCGAAGGTAAGCCGTTGGGGGTGATCGCCAACGATCCCTCCCACCTGGGTGGAGCGATCGACGCGGACGCCGCCGACAAGGCGGCCCGCTTCCTGCAGATGTGCGACACGTTCGATCTCCCCGTGCTGTTGCTGTGCGACACCCCCGGCTTCATGGTGGGCCCCGATGCGGAGCGCACCGCCACCGTACGCCACTTCGCGCGACTGTTCGTCATCGGTGCGAACCTCGAGGTCCCGATCGGTACGATCGTGCTGCGCAAGGGCTATGGTCTCGGCGCCCAGGCGATGGCGGGTGGGTCCTTCAAGGCGCCGCTGTTCACGGTCGGGTGGCCAACCTCCGAGTTCGGGGGGATGGGATTGGAGGGGGCGGTCAGGTTGGGTATGCGGCGAGAGCTCGACGCGATCGAGGATCCCGAGGAGCGCGAGCGCGTCTTCCAAGCGACGGTGGGCGCCGCCTACGAGCACGGTCGGGGCCTGAACATGGCGGCATACGGTGAGATCGACGATGTGATCGACCCGGCAGACTCACGCCGTTGGATCGCCACTCTGTTTGACCACCCGACCGATGACTGGCGCGGGCGCGCCTCCAAGCGCCGCCCCAACGTTGACGCCTGGTGAGGAGCTCTGATGAGCTGAGCCGCCGCGAGCTGCTGGTGCGCGCGGCGCGACTGACCGGTGCGGGCGTGGTTGCCTCGATGAGTGGTCCGATGTCGGCTCTGGGGGCGGTGAAGCGCTCCCCTTCAGCGGTGTTGGGGTCGAGCTCGCTGGCACTGCCGGAGCCACCGCTGGGCGACGCCGACTATTGGGCGTTTGCGGATTGGTGCCAGGGGGGGTTGGATCCGTTGTGGAACACCGCTCGCGGCACTTACAGCTACGACGCACGCGTAAACGCTGCTCTGCTGATCACCCACTCTCTGGCCGCGCTCGAAGGCCACTCCGGGCCTACACGCCAAGATGAACGCGCGCGATTGCTTACGGAGCGGCTGTTGCAAAGCCCGCCCTACCTGCCCGGGGGACTCGTCAGCACCTATGGCCCTGGACAGCTCCACACCCCTGGTTTCGTCTTGAGCATCACAGACCCCTCGAGCGACCAGCACGTGGCGATCGATCCCGAGATAACGGAGGGGTTGGTGTTCGCGTGGCGCGCGCGCACGGCGCTTGGCTTGCCGGCGGAAACGGTCGCGGCTATCGAACGGCTCGTGGCGGGGATCGCCTTGGGTCGCTTCTACCGCTACCCGAGCGTGCGTTTGAACCAGTTCAACTGGTCGTGTGAGATGTACGCGTACGCCGCCGAGGTGGCGGGGCGCACGGATCTACTCCGCAACGACTACCGGCTGCAGCTCACCCGTTTCCTGCGTGGTTGTAGAACGAAGGTCGCGCCGTGGGCGATCCCCAACTTGAGCGGGAGCTACAGCTTCCATCGCAACCCCTTTCAGGCGGTGGGGGACTCCGAAAACGTCGAATCAACCGAGTACGCGAACATCGTGCTCGGGGCTATCGCCCGCTATAGCCAAGCCCGTGCCGCCGGCATGAAGCCGCTCCCCGCGCGGGAGCTGAGCACGTTGCGGGCATGGATCGAGCGGGCGATACCCGCCTACTGGACCCACAGCGGATACCCCAACTGGGACACGGGGGTGCATCCGGGGCGCTGGAACACAGGTCACTACTGGGCGTTTTGCTTCGACGGTTTGCTAGCGATCGCAACCGCCCCCGAGGAGCTGCGCGAGCCGGAGCTGGGGCAATGGGCAAAGTACATCTTCGACCGAGCGCTCTCCACATATACAAGGCTCGCGTCAGAGCAGGGCCCCGAAGCACGCATCCCGGGCAGCCCCGTGTTCAGCCCCGCGCCGGAGTTCGAAGTGGGGCACTGGTTGTTTGCCACGAGGTTCCAATCGCAGGCGGTGCGGGCGGTGCACGCCGGTGTGGGCCGCATGCCCTCCGTGCGGCCGCCCTCGCTGTACGCGTTCGACCCGTCGATCGGGAGACTGGCGATCACGACCCCCACCTACAACACCGCCGTGATGGCGGTCAGCAACGGGGCCTTCCCTTACGGGGGGATCGAGCTTGCGCGTCTCTTCGACGGCGACCAGCGCGTGGCGGGAGGCGTCGCGCCCTACGGTGCCTCGGGTTTCGGCGTCACGGTCACCGAAGGAGGGGTGGTGGCGCTCAATACGCAAACCCCCTACCTCACCCCGCCGAAGAGCCCACCGATCGTGCTCACACGTTCGCCGGATGGTCCGGTGAGGACAGGGAGGCCTTATCCGGAGCACCCCTACGCCGGAGCCTTCGAGGAGGTGCAGTGCTCCGGTGAAGTGCAGGAGAGCGATCTTACCGTCCGCACCACGCACACCTTCACCCGCGATCGAATCCACACAGCCTGGGAGATACGCAGCCTCGAGGGTAAGCGCAGGCTCGCCGCGACGGTGCGCTTCCCAAGTTGGGGGCACGGAGCCACGATCTCGGCTGTGTTGAGGACGGGCGCAAAGGTCACCCTCGGTAGGGAGCCGTTGCCCTTGCGCGGCATCTCACGCTTCGAGATCCGCTGTGGGGAAGCGCAGTCGGGCTATTCGCTGCACCTGCATGGTGCCCCGACGGGCGCGAATGTCTACGCGGCGCAGCCCGGCGCACAGAGCACTAATGCGCGGCCGGGACCCCAGCTGGTAGTGGAGCTCGCGCACGGGATCTCCTGGCGCGAGCTCGAGATCGCGGCCGAGTTGATCCCCGGTGTCCGCTAGCGGTGCCGTTTAGAAGGCGCTTACGAGGACCATCCCCGCAAGCGCCGCTGAGCCAGGACGCGTCTTACGCGAGCTGGACGTTGACGGCCTTCGGCCCCTTGTCGCCGGCTTCGGCGTCATAGGTGACCTTGGCGCCTTCGGCGAGCGAGCGGTAGCCGTCGCCGGCGATGCCGGTGTGGTGGACGAACAGGTCCTTGGACTGGTCGTCGGGGGTGATGAACCCGAAACCCTTGTCGTCGCTGAACCACTTCACGGTTCCTGTAGCCATTTCTCTTACCTCCTGCGTGTATGTGCTGCGAACGCGGAGATTGCTATGAGCAAAGGCTACGAGCGCTGGCACTACGTTTGACCGGGGCGTAGCGCCCCGCTGATGGGTGCACCATAGCAGTGCTAATTTTCTCTTGAGGGCTTCTCGGGGGCTGCGCCCGCCGGCGGGATCGTGAATCGGGCGAGCCGCGACTCGCGCTCGAACAATGGCTTAGGCCGCGTCGACCGCTCGAGATGGCTCGGTGTCCTCTTCGGCGAGCGTGAACAGCGGCGCGCGCAGCACGGCGCCGGGCGCACTGTTGAGGACCCGATATCCGCGCCCCTCCACCACGAGTGGGCCACGCAGGTTGGCGGTTATCTCAAGCTCCGCCTGCACGAGGGCGTTGACGGGTTGAAGTGCTCCACCATTCGTCTAGAACGTTCGTCCAATGTTGACTGGAGGATGTATCCATACTTTACGATTTGCCGTATAGGGTAATACCTACGTAGGGTCAAGCGGACGACGGGGGGTCGTTCGAAGCGGGCAAACACAGCACCGTCCTCGAAGATGCAGCCACCGCGAGACAACCAAGGCCAACGGCAAGCCACGCCGGCGGATCTCTCCGGCCCGATCGGGGTGGAGCGCTTGGAGGTGGATGAGCCACTGAAGTGTGTGTGGAGCGGCTTTCCTCACTATGACCGCTCTTGCCGCTCGCGCATCCCCGCGAGCATCGTGCGCAAGGCGTGGCATCGCGAGATCCAGCTGAAAGGCACCGAGGAGGGGTTCTTCTACTTCTCCTGGCGTTCGGGGGTGTGGCTTGCATATGGCCTGCGGGACGGCGAGGTGCGAGGGGTGTACTGCCCCACACACTGCTCCGAGCGCGATGCGCGCGATGCGCCCGAGGAGCCCGAGGCGACCACCAGACCGATGGGGAT
>JBOGYB010000160.1:0-4936 GCA_050696555.1 Solirubrobacteraceae bacterium
GAGCATCCCGTCGCGCTTGAACACCTCGCGCTCATGGGCGAAGTAGATCAAGGGCACCTCCAGCTGCTCCTGGTCGATGTACTCCCACACGTCGAGCTCGGTCCAGTTGGAGATCGGGAACACCCGCACGTTCTCACCCTTCTTGATGCGCCCGTTGTAGAGGTTCCAAAGCTCGGGGCGCTGGCTCTTGGGGTCCCAACCGCCGAAGTCGTCACGGAAGGAGAACACTCGCTCCTTGGCACGTGCCCGCTCCTCGTCGCGGCGCGCGCCACCGAAGGCCGCGTCGAATTTGTGCTCGGCGATGGCGTCGAGCAGCGTCACGGTTTGGAGTTGGTTGCGCGAGGCCCGCGGACCCTTCTCCTCGACGACCCTGCCCGAGTCGATCGACGCCTGCACGCTAGCGACGATCAACCTCTCGCCGAGCTCCGCCACGCGCCGGTCGCGGTACTCGATCACCTCGGGGAAGTTGTGGCCGGTGTCGACGTGCATCAGCGGGAACGGAAAGGGGCCTGGACGGAAGGCCTTCTCGGCGAGTCGCAGCAGCACTATCGAGTCCTTGCCCCCGCTGAACAGCAGCACTGGGCGCTCGAATTCGGCCGCTACCTCGCGCATCACGTGGATCGCCTCGGACTCGAGCGCGCGCAGATGGCTCAGTTGGGGACGCTCGGCCACGCTCACGAGCGCTCCCTTGCCGTGAGAGCCGTCTTGGTTGGGACGATGCCCGCGGTGCCCGCCGCCATGCCGGTCTTTCCCACCGGGAGCTTGCCGGTGGCGTCGCTGTCGCGGGATCGCAGGTGCATCACGTACCCAACGATCCCTACGAGGACCGGTGCGCCGAAGATAACCCCGATCGGCATCTTGCCACCGGCGTTGTTCACCATCGCAAGCGCCGAGCCGAGCAACACGGCACTGAGTGTGACACGCAGTGCCTGGTCGGGCACGCGGTCGACGAAGTGCGCGCCGATCCACACTCCTGGCATCGAGCCGATCAGGATGTTGCCCACAAGACCGTAATCGACGTTGCCGCTCACGATTTGCGCGAGACCGGCGACCCACAGGAGCATTGCCGCGAGAAACACGCTCGACCCAGCCACACGTTGTGGTTTGAGCTTGAAGATGACGATCATTGCCACCCCGATCAGCGCGCCGCTGCCAACTGAGGTCATGCCCAGCATCATCCCGAGCACGAACCCGAGCGCTATCGCGGCGACACCCGCGCGCCTCGTGAAGTGGTAGGTGTCGCGCTCCTGCGCGGCGAGATGTTTGAGCAGCAGGGTACGCACGAGCACCACGCTCGCAACGATTATCAGGGCGCCCGCGATGCACCCGATGAGGACGTCGTCAAAGCTCTTGCCGTAGGCATTGTGCAGCCTGTCGACAAGGATCACCCCGACTAGCGCACCCGGTACGCCGCCGTAAGCGAGCCACTTCGAGACGGTGAGATCTACGGTGCCCTTGCGCAGGTGCTTGTAGCCGCCTAGCGTCTTGGTGAGAGCGCCATATGTGAGGTCGGTGCCGACCGCCACGACCGGATGGACGCCGAGCACGATGATGAGCAGCGGCGTCATCAGCGACCCGCCGCCGATACCCGTAAGGCCGATCAGGATGCCAACCCCCAAGCCGAACAGCACGATCTCGGGGTTGATGCCCAGCATCACACGTGCAGCCCGCACTCGGTCTTCTCGGTGCCGGCCCATCGCCCCTCGCGCCCGGAGCCAGGCTTGGTGCAGGGGGCGCATCCGATCGAGGAGTAGCCCTGATCGTGCAGTGGGTTGTAGGGGAGGTCGCGCTCGAAGATGCGCTGCCAGAGGTCCTTCTCGGTCCACAGCGCCAGTGGGTTGTACTTGGCGATCCCCCGCTTCTCGTCGTGCTCGACCAGCTCTGTGTTCGTCCGGGTTGGACCCTGCTCGCGGCGGATGCCCGTGATCCAACCCTCGGCACCTGTAAGCGCCTGTTCGAGCGCGGCGACCTTCGCCACCGAGCAGCAATGCTCGGGCCCGCTCCAGGGGAGGGACGGATTACTCGCGTCGTGCACTTCGATGCTCACGCCGAAGCGCTCCTCGAACGCCTTCCACGTTTGCAGGGTCTCGGGGAAGAGCACTCCAGTGTCGATCGTGGCGATTTTTATGGGAGTCCCACCCCCCCTGCCGTCGCCAACGCGCAGCAGCTCGTCGAGCAGCACCGACTCCTCCTTCTGAAAGGAGCACAGCAGCACCAGCTTCTCGCCGTGGCGCTCCACGGCGTCGCGTAGGGTGTCGCTCAGACTGTGGCTGAGCTCGTCCCCCGTCGCGACGACGCCTGTAGGGCTGTCATCTAGACCGCGCACTCGCCCTCGCCGCGGATCACCTGGAACGGCACGTCGCGGTTCCAGTCGATGAAGGTGTTCATCGTCTCCAGGCTGAAGTCCACCGGCAGGGACAGCTCCTTCACGAGCCCTTCGAGCTCGGGGGTGCCGACGCGCTCGACGAACGCGCCCCACTCCTCACCCTCCTTGCGGTTGGCCTCGTAGTGGCGTATCCAGCGCTCCACTGCCTCCGGCACGCGCTTGGCGGGTAGGCGCAACTTCAGGCGTTGCCCGAACTTGACCTCCCCACCTTCCCACACGCCGCCCATGTGGGGGATGTAGGCGGGGATCGTGTGCTCGCCCACCTTGATCGAAGCGCCGTAGAAGCCGATCGCGCCAAGATGGTGCTGTCCGCAGCCGTTGGGGCAGCCGCTCATCTTGATGTGGATCTTGCGGGTCAAGGGGTCGGTGATGTTCATCTGCTCGATGCGCTCTTCGATCGCCTTGTTGAGGCCCATCGAGCTTGTGATCCCGAGCTTGCAGGAGTCGGTGCCGGGGCAGGACACCACGTCGCCGATCTCGCGCGAGCCGGCGCTGCCGAGGTTCAGTGCGCTGAGCGCTTTCCACACGTCGTAGACGCTCTCCTCGCGCACCCAGCGGAGCACGAGGTTCTGCTGCACCGTCGTGCGTGCGTAGCCACCCGAGTATTCGCGCATGATCTGGCCGAGGCCCCTGAACTGTTCGGGGGTGAGGTCGCCGCGGACGATCTTCACCTCGACCGTGACATACCCCTCCTGCTTCTGGGGGGCGACGTTCGCCGTGCGGAAGCGCTCGAACTCGGAGATGTCCCCGTTGGGGCTGCCGTAAGCGGTGGGCGGAGCCGGGGCCCCCTCGCGCTCGTCATCGAGGAACAGGCGATGCTCGATCGAGAAGTCGCGTTCACTTACCCACTCGCCCTTGAGCTCCTCCTCGACCTGGTTGCGAAGCTCCTCGATGCCGTACTTGTCGACGAACACCTTGATGCGGGCGCGGGCGCGGTTGACTCGCAGCCACTCCTGGCGGTCGAAGATACGGAAGACCGCCTCTGAGATCTTTAGGTAGTCGCCGTTGTCGAGCTCCACGAAGTCATACAGCGCGGGGGCGACGCGGGGCATGATCGAGGTGCCGCCGCCAACCAGCATCTCCACACCGCGGATCTCCTTGCCGTCGGGGTGGGTGGGATCGTTCTTCAAACGGGCACGGAAAGCGATGTCGTGGATGCCGCTGATGGCGCGGTCACGGGGGGAGCCGTCGAAGGAGGTCTTGATCTTGCGCGGCATCCCCTGAGTGGTGGGGTGGCGCACGAAGTAGCGCACATACGCGCCCGCGTAGGGGGTAAGGTCGAACAGCTCGTCAGCCGCCACTCCCGCCCAGGGGTCGCCGGTGACGTTGCGCACGGTGTTGCCGCAACCCTCGCGGCTGGAGAGGCCGGCCTCACCCAGCTCGCGGATCGCCTTCTCGGCCTCGGGGAGGGGGATGTGGTGCATCTGAATGTTCTGGCGGGTCGTCACGTGGCCCTTGCCGAGTGGGGCATACTTTTCGACGACGTCGGCGAACTTGTCCATCTGCTCGGGGGTGATGCCACCGAACGGGAGCTTCGTGCGGATCATCTGCACGTCGGGCTGGCGCTGCCCGTAAACGCCCTGCTTGAGGCGGAACTTGATGAACTCGTCTTCTTCCATGTCGCCGGCGAGGAACTTCGTGGCTTCGGTCTTGAAGTCGTCGTACTCCCGCTGCAGGATGGGGATCACGTGGCCTGGGACGTTCTGTAGGACCTCGGGATCCTCAAGCGAGCCCTTTTTCGAGGCCTGCTCTACGGGTATCGAAACTGGCTCCATCTAGCGAAACCTCCTGGTCCAGGCGGGGGTGGGCGGGATCCCGGTCAACGTTACAGCCGGTCAGAGAGCTATTAGGGCTAAAGCCTAGCGACTTTCAGGTATTTATCCAAGGGTTAGGCTCGTCGCGCTGGCCCTCGCGTGCCACGCCTTCGAGCATAGCCGCGCGCAACCACGGGTCCACGCCCCCCGTAGGGGATGCAAGAGGCGGTGCGGTATCGCGCATGAAGCGCTCGAGTGCGGCGACGATGGCTGCCGCCTCGGCGGGTGATGCCGACGGTGCGATCAGCTCGAGTTCGGGGCGACGGTTGACCATGTTCGTCTCTGACTGGGTGGTTGTGGGTGGCTCTTCTTTGGGTGACTTGCGCGCGTGCGCGGCGTTTTAAGAGAGCTGGGCTTATTTAAGTAGACCACGCGGGCGCGCGAGTACCGCCGTCTCGTAGATCCCCAACCCTCAGAGCGGAATGTTGCCGTGCTTGCGCTTGGGCCCGGGCTCGCGCTTTGTGTGCAGAGTGTCGAGCGCCGCGATCAGCTTGGGGCGGGTCTCGTGAGGGACGATGACATCGTCGATGTACCCGCGCTCGGCGGCCGTGTAGGGGTTGGCGAAGCGTGCCTTGTAGTCATCCATCAGCTTCTGCCGGCGCTCGTCGGGTGTGGGCGAGCTGGCGATGTCGCGGCGGTAGATGATGTTCACAGCGCCCTCCGGCCCCATCACCGCCACCTCGGAGGTGGGCCAGGCGAAATTGAAGTCTGCGCCGAGATGCTTGGAGGACATCAC
>JBOGYB010000161.1:0-4929 GCA_050696555.1 Solirubrobacteraceae bacterium
GGCGCGCGTCGATGATCGACAATGCACCACCAACCAAACCCTCGCCCGTCAAAACAGGCAACCCCGCACGCGTCACAACCGAGGATCCCTCGCGGCCCTCATCCACCGCGCCGACCAAACAAGCCAACACTTGCTCGCGACCAGTCCTCGCGCCATTACCCCGCAACAACTCACCGACCAGCAAGCGCGCTATCACCGGCTCCTCATCAAGGAAGGAAAGGCCCGCGATCACGCCCAACCTGACACGTTCACGCCACCCCTTCCCAGACCCGTACGCGGGAACCACACGCTGGGAAGCAAGGGCTAGCGCGTCACCGAACGCCGCGCGAAAACAATCATCGCGATCGCTGAACACCTCATAAAACGTGCGACGCGACACACCAGAGCGCTCAACCACATCCGCGACACTCACACCACCCACACCACCACGCTCACCCACAACATCGAACATCGCACCAAGAATCCTCGCGCGCTGAATCCGCACCACCTCAACACGACCACCACCACGACGCACACCAACCCCACGCGAAACCCCAGACCCAGACCCACGACGCACACCAGCAACAACAACCATCAACACGCCCCCCACAACACACGCGGAGAATGAGGGCCCTGGGCGTGGGAAACACGCGAACAGCGGCTATGAGAGCCGAACAGAACCTTCAAGCGCCCAACATCAAACCGGGCCCCCCGCCCCGCCAGGAGACGCGAGAAACCAAACCAGGGCTCTTGCCCGGTTAGCCACGTCCCAAAGACGCGGCGAAGCGGTCTAGCAGCTAGAAGCCGGCTCGACCAGAGAGAGAGAGAGAGAGAGAGACGCGTCAGCGCCGCTGACGCGTCCTATTACAGACCCGCCAGTAGCACACAGACTCTCAAACACGCTATTCCCCAAAGAAAACACGCGAACAACAAACCCTCTCTAAAAAATGAGCAGGTACCTCTCCCAAGGCCCCCGTCAAAACCGGTTGAAATCGATCACAAAAGACCAACCCACAACCCAACCTATGTACACCCAGCAAACAAACCCACACCGGGATAGAAAACACCCTACACACAACACAACCCAAATGTCAAGAGGACAAAACACCGACTGGTACCCCCCAGACAAGCCCGGGTGACATCGGCTGCCGCCGCAGAAACCTGCGCATTGAGCAACCACGGTGTGGACTTGTATAAGGCGAATGTAGGAGTTATCCGTAGACGCCACTGCGCCCGTCAGAATCAGACCGTGAGGATTCTTGTGGTAGAGGACGACCGGGCGGTACGCGAAGCGCTGCGTCGCGCGCTCACGCTCGGTGGCTATGAAGTGCAGACCGCCGAGGACGGCGAGCGGGCAATCGAGATGGTTGTGCAAACGGTACCCGACGCGGTGGTACTCGACATTGGCCTGCCCGGCATCGACGGCCTGGAGGTATGCCGCCGCTTGCGTCGCCTGGGCAACCGCGTGGCGATTCTCGTCCTCACGGCACGGGACGTGGTGAGCGATCGCATCGACGGCCTGGACGCGGGAGCCGACGACTATCTCGTCAAGCCCTTCGACGTGGGGGAGCTCAAGGCGCGCCTGCGCGCGTTGCTGCGCCGCTCGGGCTCGCAGGGAGAGGACCCCGACACGCTCACGTTCGCCGAGCTCACCCTCGACGGCACCCGCCACGGCGCCGCCGTGGACGGCAGCTTCGTCGAGCTCACCCGCACCGAATATCAATTGCTCGAGCTGCTCATGCTCAACCCCAGACGTGTGCTTCCGCACAGCGTCATCTACGACCGCGTGTGGGGGTATGACTTCGGCCCCACCTCCAACGCTTTGCGCGTATATGTGGGCTACCTACGCCGTAAGCTGGAGGAAGTGGGCTCACGGCCGCTCATCCACACCGTGCGTGGCCTTGGGTACGTCTTGCGCGAGCCATGACCCTACGCGCACGTATCGCCGCGGTCGCCGGGCTCGCGGTGGCGGTAGCCGTACTGGCCGCGGCAACCGGCCTCTACCTGGCGGTGCGCTCGGAGCTGCGCAAAGAAGTCGACGTATCGCTCACCCAACGCGCGAAGGTGTTCGTCAACCGGCCGTTCCGCAGTGGAGGGCGCCCCGGCTTTCCCCGAGCGGTCCCGCCCCCCGGCAACGCTCAACCCGCGCCCGGCCGGGGAGGGTCAGGCAGCTTCCCCGACACCATCCAACCCGTCCCACTCGGGGGGGCCTCCGGGTATGTGCAGTTCGTATCCCCCGACGGCCTCCCGCACGTCCCCGGCGGTCAGGGGCCACCGGCGTCGATCCCGGTGATCGCCCTCGACACGGCTCTTGCCCGGCGCGGGAGCGGACAGGCGCTCACAGACCGCAAGGTCAAAGGCACGCACCTGCGGGTGCTCACTTTTGGCGCTGGCTCCCGTGGGGCGGTGCTGATCGCACGACCCCTCACCGAGGTTGACAAAGAGCTGAGTCGCATCCTGCTGATCCTCGCGATCGTCGGCGCTTGCGGAATCGCGCTCGCGGCAGCACTCGGGGCGTTCGTGGCACGCGCGGCGCTCGCCCCGATCACGCGCTTCACACAGCGAACCGAGACACTCGCCGGCAACCTCGACCCATCCCAGCGACTGCCTGCGGGGGGAAGGGACGAGCTGGGACGACTCGCCACCAGTTTCAACGCCACGCTGGATGCGCTGGAGCGCTCGGTGGATGCTCAGCGCAACCTCGTCGCCGACGCAAGCCACGAGTTGCGCACACCGATCGCGGCGCTGCGCGCCAACATCCAGGTGCTCGCCGAAGCCGAGCGCCTACCCGCGGAGGACCAGGCGAGCTTGCGAGCGGACATCGTGAGCGAGCTCGACGAGCTAACGCAGCTCGTCGCCGACGTGGTGGAGCTGGCACGCGGGACCGACAGCGCCGACGCCGACGGCGCAGTGCGCCTGGAGGAGGTGGTAGGCGACGCCGTGAAGCGCGCCGAGCGGCGCTCCGACCTGCGCTTTCAGGCAAAACTCGATCCGACGCTGGTGAAGGGGAATGCCAAGCGCATCGACCGTGCGGTGTCGAACCTGCTCGACAACGCGCTCAAGTGGAGTCCTCCCGGCGAGACGGTGGACGTCGACCTGCACGACGGGGTGCTCACCGTTCGCGACCGCGGGCCGGGCTTCGAGGAGGAAGACCTCCCACATGTGTTCGAGCGCTTCCACCGATCCGACAGCGCACGCAAGCTCCCGGGCTCCGGGCTCGGGCTTGCGATCGTGCGCCAGGCCGCCGAATCCCATCACGGCTACGCGACAGCCGAGAACGCACCCGGCGGAGGAGCGCTTCTGCGCGTGAGCTTTGGACCGGTTATGTCAGAAACCCCAGAGGTCAACTGAAGGAGTCGTGGCACCACAGGGTCGTGGCTAAAGTCATTGAACTTGCAACCAACCGTCTCCACCCCGATCCCCCGGCGCCCGGCACCGTCCGACCGTTACAAGTGGATCGCGCTCTCCAACACTACGCTCGCGGTGTTGCTGGCGACACTCGACGCCTCCATCACGCTGATCGCGATGCCCGACATCTTCCGCGGCATCAAACTCGACCCACTCGTCCCCGCCAACAGCTTCTACCTGCTGTGGATGATCCTCGGATACCTGGTGGTGTCGAGCGTGCTCATCGTCTCCCTCGGACGCCTCGGGGACATGTTCGGGCGGGTGCGCATCTACAACCTCGGGTTCGTCATCTACACGGTCGCCTCGCTGCTGCTCACGATCGACTGGATGACCGGCCGCGCGGGCGCCGACTACCTGATCGTGTTCCGCATCGTGCAGGGGGTGGGTGGGGCATGCCTGTTGGCCAACGCCTCCGCCATCATCACCGACGCCTTCCCCGTCAACCAGCGGGGGATGGCGCTCGGGATCAACAACATCGTGGGGGTCAGCGGGATGTTCGTGGGGTTGATCCTCGGCGGCCTGCTCGCGCCGATCCACTGGCGTTTGGTGTTCCTGATCTCGGTCCCCGTGGGCCTGTTCGGGACGGTGTGGGGGTATCTCAAGCTAGAGGAGCGAAGCTCTCCCAAACGCGCATCGATCGACTGGTGGGGAAACGCCACATTCGCGCTCGGGCTGGTGCTCGTGATGGTGGCAGTCACCTACGGGATACGCCCCTACGGAAACCATGCGACCGGGTGGAGCTCTCCGCGTGTACTAGCGCTGCTGGCGGCGTCGATCGTCTCCCTGGCGGTGTTCGCGGGGGTCGAGAAGCGCGTGGCAGAGCCTATGTTCCGTCTCACCCTGTTTCGCATCCGAGCGTTCACGTTCGGCACGCTCTCTACCTTCCTCGCCGCGATCGCGCGTGGGGGCTTGATGTTCATGCTCATCATCTGGCTACAGGGGATCTGGTTGCCGGAGCACGGGTACTCGTTCACGGAAACACCTCTGTGGGCGGGGATCTACATGCTCCCACTCACTGTGGGGATGCTGCTCGCGGGCCCCACCTCGGGCTTTCTCTCCGACCGCTTCGGCGCGCGGCCGTTCGCCACCGGTGGGATGCTCGGCGCGGCGCTCAGCTTCGTGCTCTTGATGTTGCTCCCCACCGACTTCACCTACTGGACTTTCGCGCTCGTCCTCTTCCTCACTGGTGTATCGATGGGGATGTTCGCCTCCCCCAACCGCGCCGCCGTGATGAACAGCCTGCCCCCCGGCGACCGCGGAGCCGGTGGGGGGATGAACCAGACCTTCCAGAACTCCGCTCAGGTGCTCTCGATCGGGATCTTCTTCACGTTGATGATCGTAGGTCTCGCATCGAGCCTGCCCGATGCGGCACAGGCCGGGCTGCAAGCCCATGGCCTCTCGGCAGGGGTCGCGGTACGCGTCGCTCACGCACCCCCCATCTCGATCCTGTTCGCCGCATTCCTCGGGTACAACCCGATCGAACACCTCGTCGGCGTACACGCGCTGGCCGGCGTTGGCGCACACGCCCGCGCAGTGCTCACG
>JBOGYB010000162.1:0-4863 GCA_050696555.1 Solirubrobacteraceae bacterium
TTGCGGCGTTCCTTGCGGAGCTTGCCGACGGTGGAGAAGATCGCCCGCCCGTCGCCGCCGCGACGCTTCAGCGCAAGGCGGCGTGCTTGCGTTCTTTCTACCGTCACCTGCGACGGGAGGGGCTCATCGACAGCGATCCCACTGCCGACCTGCGTGGGCCGCCGAAGACCAAGCGCCTGCCGAAAGTGCTTTCACGTGAGCAGGTGGCGAAGTTGCTGGAGCAACCGCGAGGCACAGAGCCGTTGATGCTGCGCGATAGGGCGCTGCTGGAGACGATGTACGCGTGCGGACTGCGCGTATCCGAGACGATCGGGTTGGATCTCGCGGATGTGGACGTGGATGAGGGGATGCTGCGCGCGCGAGGAAAGGGATCAAAGGAGAGGATCGTGCCGGTGGGACGTGAGGCTGTGGCGGCGCTTCGCGCCTATTCTGCGCGAGGACGTCCGCGGTTGGTGGGGATGCGTGTGGAGAGCCGGCTGTTCGTGAACCACCGCGGAGCGGCGCTGACGCGCCAGGGGGTGTACAAGATCATCCAAAGCCACGCGCGCTCGGCGGGGTTGGAGGAGCTGATGACCCCTCATACATTGCGTCACACGTTTGCCACGCACCTGCTCGCGGGGGGGTGCGACCTGCGCTCGCTACAGGAGATGCTAGGGCACGCGGATCTCGCCACCACCCAGATCTACACCCATCTCTCCTCAGAGCGCCTGAAGGAGGCGTACTTCGACGCTCATCCTCGCGCGCACATGTGGGTTGCCGCCACGCAGAGCTGAGGCGGTCCCTATGCTGGGCCGAGAGATGCCGGAGCTTCCAGAGGTGGAGACGATCAGGCGCCAGTTGGCGCCACTGGTGCAGGGTCGCACGTTCAAGCGCGTGGAAGTACTCGATGAACGTTGGTGCAGGCCGCTCGCACCGAACGAAATGGAGGATGCGCTGAGGGGACGCACAGTGCAGCGGTTGGGTCGGCGTGGGAAGTACCTGGTGTGGAGTCTCAGCGACGACGTCCATCTCGCCCAGCACCTGCGCATGACCGGGACGGTGTTGTGCGACCCCGATCCCGATCAGACACACGTACGGGTGCGGATAGATCTTGATCGTGGTTCTGCGCTTGCGATCGTAGACCCGCGGAGGTTCGGCACCGGAGAGCTTTTGCTTGGGGAGGGGGCGCTTGAAGAGTTCTTCGAGGTGCGCCTGGGGTTGGAGCCGCTTGATGAGTGCTTCACCGCGCGACACCTGCGGTGGCTCGCACGCGGGCGCACTACGTCGGTGAAGGCCTTCCTGCTCGACCAGCGCAGGATGGCGGGCGTGGGGAACATCTACGCCGACGAGGCGCTCTACCGCGCGGAAATCCACCCTTTGCGGCCGGTGGGAGGACTGAGCGCAGACCAGCACGAGCGTCTGCGTGAGGCGCTCGTATGGGCGCTGGAGGCCGGGATCGAGGCGAGGGGGGCGACGATCGACGACTTCCGTCACGTGGACGGTGTGTGGGGGTCCTTTCAGGATCGCTTCCAGGCCCACCGTCGCGAGGGAGAGCCATGCGGCCGCTGTGGCACCACGATCGTAAAGCTGGTGGTGGCGGGGAGGGGAACCTACGTGTGCGAGCGCTGCCAACCACCCCCGCGTGGGGGCGGGGTTAAGCGGCGAGGAGCTCGTCGAGGCGGCCGCTCTCGGAGGCCTTGAGCGTCTCGGCGTAGCCACCGAGTAGCTCGTCGCCGATGAGCACCTGAGGGAAGGTCATCATGCCGGTGCGGTCCACCAGCTCTACTCGCCCGGCGGGGTCCTTTGACAGGTTGACCTCGGAGAACTCCAGGCCGTGGGACTTCAAGATGCCCTTCACGCGGGCGCAGAACGAGCAAGGCTCAGTTGTATAGATCACTATCCCACTCATTACTTCATAAAGTATAGCAAGGTGAAGCCCGGCGATGCACGGTAATCATCTACGTGCAGACACGCGTTGTCACAGTTCGGCTAGCGCCAGCTTGAGCCTGGTTCGAGCGAGGCTGGCTGAGGAGTAGATCGCGTTCTCGGATGCTTCTGGATCGATTTCCCGGGGGGTCCTGCAGTTCGCCATGCCGATAAGCGCCATGCGCTTGCGCGGCGGCAATCGCCGAATGACCGCGGCGAGCAGCTTGACACGCTCGCGGGCGAGCACGACCTCCTCGGGTCCGGGTTGGTGGGAGGGGAGGAGCGCCAACAGTCCCTCCCCACTCGGGGAATCGTCGCTCAACGCATCGTCCAAGCCGCGCTCGCCGCGATGTGCGTGTAAGCGAACGTAGTCGATGATCCTGTGCTGGATCGTTACAGCTACGTGTTTTATGAACGCGGCACGTGTCGGGTCCCAGGCAACGATCGCGTCCGAGGCCGCGATCAAGCCGACCTGGACAACGTCGTCGAAGTCGGCCGCCCGCGGTGGCTGGAACCGCGAAGCGATTGCCCTCACCAAGGGTGTGACGCGGAAAACGAGGGCCTCTCTCACTATCGCGTTCTCTCGATGCTTCAGGAGAAAGTGTGTGCTTGGCACGTGTCGCAGGCGGTGAGATCGACCACCAAATTGCGCCGCTCCGAGCATAGTCGTGATCGCAGCCGTGGTGGCTGCCATGAATAGAGGACGGATAGCGTCGAACCTCCTTCTGGTTGAGCCGAACATGCATGGACAACCAGACGCACCATCCCCTTATCCTCGGGTCGCGTCTTCGGTCCCCGAGGGCGACCTCGCGTCACCCTCTCTCCCTATCTACAGCAGTGCTGAGCGCACCGCGAGACCTATGCCCTAATCCTTTCTGATGCAAGCGTGTAAATGCAACTGCTCATTGTCTACTTGCCACCAGGCGCGTAGATCCACGACGATCGCTCATGGGCGAGAGGGACTTTTCTTGTGCGCTCCGCCGGGTCCGATCCTAGACTCGACTTAGATGCCCGGACCGGTGAAGACCGAAGCCGTTGTGCTGCGCTCTATGCGCTATGGGGAGGCTGACCGCATCCTGCACCTCTACACCCCCCATCAGGGCAAGGTGAGCGCGATCGCCAAGGGGGTGCACCGCGCACGCAGCCGTTTCGGGGGTCGTTTGGAGCCGTTCTTCCGTTTGCGTATCGAGTTGCACGAAGGTAGGGGGGAGCTGATGACGGTCACCGGGGCACAAACGGTCGATGGGTATTCGCGTTTGCGTGACGACGCTCGCACGATCGACGCAGCCGCACGGGCGTGCGACGCCGTGGGGAGGCTGTTTGAGACCTCAGAGCCCCATCCGGGGGTGTTCAACCTGCTATGCAGAAAGCTCTCGCTGCTGGATGAAAACCCGGCGGGGGCGACACGAGCGAGCGCGCTCGCTTTCCGCCTCAAGCTGCTTCTCGCAGCAGGGTTGGCGCCACAGTTGGGGTCTTGCGCAAGCTGTGGGGATCAAGAGCATCTCGGGGGCTTCTCCGGCGCCGCCGGGGGGGTTGTGTGCGAGGGGTGCGAAGCGGGGGCGTTCCCATTGGGAGAGCAGGCGCACACGTTCATGGTGGAGGCACTCGGTAGACCGTTGAGCGAGGCACCGGAGGGCGAGGAGCGCGCGCTTGGTCAAGTGGAGCATGCGGTGGCGGAGACGCTCGAGCACCATGCGCATCTGCGTTTGATGCCGGCGATGGGTCGCCGGCCGAAAGCACTGGCACAATCGGCTGCGTGAAGGGCGCTAAGGACACGGAGACGGTCGCGGCAGCGTTCGCCGCCCGGCGCGGCGAACTGGAGGAGCGGGAGCTCTCGCCGCTTGCGGCACGCTCTTACCCGGCGGTGAGGGTTCGCCCGGAGGAGGATTGCGGGCTGCGGACCCCCTTCCAGCGTGACCGCGACAGGATCGTGCACTGCAAGGCATTTCGGCGGCTTACCCACAAGACGCAGGTGTTCGTGGCGCCGCTTGGGGATCACTACCGCACACGTCTCACACACACGCTCGAGGTGACCACGATCTCGCGTACGGTGGCACGGGCGTTGGGCCTCAACGAGGATCTGGTGGAGGCGATCGGTTTGGGGCACGACCTGGGGCACCCACCGTTCGGGCACATCGGTGAGGAGGCGCTCGACGCGTCCCTGAAAGAGCGTTTCGGGCGCGAGTTTCGCCATTACGAGCATTCGCTGCGGGTTGTGGACGTACTGGAGCGAGATGGCGTGGGTCTCAACCTGACAGAGCAGGTGCGGGAGGGGATTCTGGGTCACTCAAGCCGTGCGGCTCTACCGCAGACGCTCGAGGGACGCATCGTGAGAGTGATTGACAGGGTGGCGTACATCAACCATGACATCGACGATGCGATGCGCGCCGGGTTGTTGCGCGAGGAGGAGCTACCCGAGCGACCGATTGCGACGCTCGGCGCTACCGGTTCCTCCAGGATCGATACGCTCGTGCACGACATGGTGGAGCACTCCCATCGTGTGGGGGACATCGTGCAGGGACCGCAGGCGGGTCCGGCGATGACTGAGCTGCGGAAGTTCATGTTCGAGCACGTGTATCTCGGTCCAGCGGTAAGAGCCGAGCACGCACGCATCGCAAACGTGGTGAGGAAGCTGTTCGAGTACTACGTCGAGCACCCCGAGCTGCTTCCCGATGGAGGCAGGGGAGAAGGGGATGTGGCCGAGCGCGTGACCGACTACGTGGCGGGGATGACCGATAGGTATTGCATTCGGGAGTACACCGACCTCGAAGTACCCCGCGTGTTCGCCCGCTGAAGGTTTGCGGGTGAGACGGTCCGTGGAGATCCTGGCTGACTGCGTGCTGCAGGGTGGAGTGCCGAGAAGACCCGCAACACCGGTTGCCGCTGGAGCGGCTAGCTTAGGTCTCGATGGCTCGCTACACACCAGACTCCCGCGACCGCGTGCGCGACGCTATCGAC
>JBOGYB010000163.1:0-4813 GCA_050696555.1 Solirubrobacteraceae bacterium
GCTCTTAGCCGCACGCGAAAGCGCCCCGCGGGTGGCACCGGCGCAGAGTGGGCTCGACAGGCCGTTTTCTACGAGTTGGTCACCGCCGGCAGAAGGGAATCCCGCCGTTTCTTCGCTCTGGTTCCCAAGTGCCGCAGAGCCCAGTGGCAGAGCGTTGGGAGCGTGCGGCTTGCTCACCGGATGCCGAGGTGTAGATCGGTGCGACGGCTTGGCTTCGTAGGAATAAACGACCGCGGCGTGGACAGGCGCAGCGGATGTGAGCGCGAGCGCAAACGTCAGACACAGACACCTGTACGCGGCCCTCATGTCGTTGTGGTGAGGGGTGTCGGGTCGAGGCCGCCATCCGGTGCGTCGGTGGGTGCCAGGTCCGGCGTGGTGGAGAAAGCACGGAGTAGGGACGGCGCGACAAGCTCCACCTGGATCGCCTCGACACGGCCGGAGTGGTCACGAAACATGCAGCGTCCCGCGTCCATCTCCAGCAACAGCTCACGCGCGTGGCGATCTTCGGGGTCGAGCCCAAGCAGAGCGAGCGCTCTGGTGGCCTCCCCCTCCGAGCGCATCCCGAACACGAATGTGGCGCCTAGAAGGTTCTCCAGCGACTCGTGCTCCCCGACGAGCGCGTCGGTGACGAGCTGGGTGGAGACGATCGGCACCGCCAGCTCCGAGCGACCCATGCGCTGCAAAGAGGCGAGCAGCGTGCGCCCGACTGGATCGCCAAGCAATCGCCAGCCCTCGTCAAAGCCAAATATCTTCAAGCGGTTGCGCTCGTGCGACATGAGGTGCATCGCGAACATGGCGATGAGCCGCACCACCTGCACACCGACACGCTCGGCCTGCGTGTACTCCGAGCGAGGGGTACCGGGCTCCGGCCCGGGAAGGTCTCGGATCGGGATGTAGGTGACCTGAGCGTCACCCACCGGCGTAAGCGGGACGGTGGCATCGGCGAAGCCGAGCTGGGTGATGCCTGAGCCGGCGTACACCGCGAGCGCTTTGCCGACCTGAGCATCGATATCGGGGCCGGCACATAGCGCTTTGACCACCTCCAGGCAGGTGGGGGTGGAAGCCCGCCGCATCACGGCGTCGACCGCGGCAACGACGGAGGTCTCCCAACCTGCCTCGGCTCGACTCGGGAGAAGGTCGAGCAGGAACGAGACGGCGGCGTCCTGGCGCAAGTGCTCGGGTGCGACACGCAGCGGGTCGAGCATTCCCCGCAGCGCGGGATCGGGACGCAGCGCGATTGTCTCCGCGTGGGGGGCAACCTCGTCGAGCAGGTGAAAGCGGTGGTCACCCTTGGGGTCGCAGTCAATGACGCGGGCGCCCTGTAGAAAAGCCTCGTACTTGAGCTTCTGAGCAAGCGTGGCCTTGCCCGAGCCAAGCGCGCCGACGCTCAATATGGCCGTGTTGCGATCTCGCTCGGAGCCCTCTCGCAGGTTGAAGCGCACGGGGTGTCGCGAGCCCGAGAGGGTGTGGCCGAGATAGAAGCCCCCGGGGGAGCCGGAGAGGTGGGTGGCGGTGGGCATCATCGCGGCCACCTGCTCTGTGGTGAGTGTGTCGTCGTAGCCGGCGATACGGGTGCGTTGGGCGGGAAGATGCTGGAGGAACAGCGTGAGCTGGTTGCCGAGCGGGCGGTGCAGGTGTACCTCCCCATAGGCGCGCCGGCAGGCCTCCACACGCTCAGCGAGCATCTCCTCGTCGGGCGCACCGATCGCGATAGCGAGTGTGGAGCGCAGTAGTGGTGGGCGAGGTGAGGTCTGCAGATGGGCGAGCAAGTCGCGAGCGTGTTCGGTGCGTTGCCTGCCGAGGTCTGACACACCCTGGTCGCCATCCGACTCCGCGCGCACAATCTGGTCGGCATCCTGAATGCGTTTGCGCGCAATACGCAGGGCTAGCTCGTTGGGCAGGAAGCGGGCGTTGAGAGAGAGATCGATGTCGAACGGGAGACTTTCGACCGGTGCGAACATGAGCTCCACGCGCACACCAGGGAAGTCGGCCCGCTCGGGGAGCGCGCCAAGCACAAGCTGTGCCTGAAAGCTCGTGCCCAGCTCCGACTCGATCCGCAACGAGCGGCCGCGGTGCTCGACACGGCCGTCCATCCAGCGCACCACGTCAGCCTCCAGCGGCGCAAGCACGGCGTGGCCGTTACGCTCGAAGGCGAGCGCGCGTGGTTCGTGCAGACCGTCGATTTGCGGCTCGCCGAGACCACGGCAGAAGGCGCGACGGATGAGCCACTGCAGCTCCACCCCACGAGAGGGTTGGACGGTCAGGAAGTCGGCAAGTCGAGCATGGATCTGGTTGGCACGCACGCACCGCCGCTCCAGGTCTGCGGCCTTCAACAGGCGCCTATCGCGCATGGAGAAGACACCCCCGAGCGAGCGCAGCCATTCGCGCGGATGCCTCTCGGCGGCGCGAGAGACATAGGAGGCGACGTCCCGCTCGGGCTCACACAAGCTCACGAGCAGGAAGACAGCAGGCGAGGCTGCCGCAAGGCCCTCAAGGTGGCGGGCATGTTCGCGTGCATAGATTTCGTTGGCGCGCGCATGCGAGGGGGCACCGAGACGGTGGATCTCGCTCAAGTAGCTATCGCGGTCCCACGAGCGCCCGACACGCAGGATCTGAAAGTCTGCTTCGAGCGCTTCGAGCGCCGCCATGAGGGTGGCGAGCCGGGTGCGCTTGGTCTCCTCGGAGAGCCATTCATACGACGCACAGGGCACCGAGAACGCGGCCCATGCGTCACCCAGTGAGGCCCCAAAGACAAGGTTGCCGTACACGAAAGAGATCGGGAGATCCACGGCTATGACCTGACCTTCAGACAGGCACCGGCGACGAGCGTAATCGCCTGACGACGCGCGGGAGGGCGCTTGCCGGGCAGCGGCGCAAGCGTCACCGAAGGACGGCGCGCGATCCACCCAAACCAGCCGCGCTGGCGTGTGGCGAGAACATGGGCGGCACTCACCCGCACCACGCCCGGCCCAACGTAGCGCAGGCTGCGCAGGCGTGCGTCCGAGCCATCGGCGAACACGATCAGCTCATCGGGACAAAAGCAGCGATCGACGCAAACACCCGGCCCGATGCCTGCCAGCTCGCGGGGACCGAGCGCATGGTGAAGCAGCGCGAAGGCGGCAAGATGGGCTGGGCGCCCGTCGATTTTCACAAGCGTGAGCAGCGCCGCCGCGAGACCCGGAGCGGCGACCTCCCGCAGATACCAGGGAAGCAGTCGCACGGGGACATCTACAAGCGGCAACCGCGCGAGCGTCACCACGACGGTGAGGATCACAAGGAAGTAGACGACCCCACGTACGGGAACACCGCTGGGGTTGAGTCGCAGCCGGTCGACTCGATAGATGCGACGCTCGAGCTCGAACACGCTCCGGTAGGAGCGGATCTCGGTCATGAGCCACCGAACAGAGAGTTGACGGTGCCGTGCAACACGTTGACCCCTGCAGGTGTGGCGAGCACGATCGAGACAAGACCGACGGCGAAGATGCCGACGGCCTCCTTGAAGTCGCGTCTAAAAGCGAGCACGATCGAGGCGATGGCGAAGCCGAGGGCGATGAGGCTCATGGCAACCTTGCGCCCGGTTTCGCCGGCCTTCGTGGCGGCGGATTCTAGCGACCCCGATCCGCTGCCGGAGCCGACCGCGGCAAGCGTGGAGTGCGGGAGGAGCGGAGCTTGCGACCCCACGGCGACCGCCGGGGCGGCGAGCATGAGAAGCGTGAGGGTGAGTGCGAGTGTGGCTTGCACGCAGTGGTGTGTGCAGAGAGCGTTCATGGTGACCTTCCGTTGGTTGGGTGTGTTTGTGTGGGTATGCGCCGGGGTCTCAGGTGTCGGGGTTGGTCTGGATGGCGGACACCTCCCAGCGACCGGCATGGGGAGCGACGTCGAGTTCGTAGGCGAGCGTGAAGCGGGCGGAGCGTTCGTCGTGGGTTTGGACGACAGCGAGGACGGAGCGACCGTCGCTCGACCAGTCGAGGCTCTGGAGCGAATCGAGCGCGAGGGTGGTACCCGGCAGCGATACCTGCGCGCCCGGGGCGAGGTCGGCGGCGAGCTCCGTGCCGGCGTGTCCCAGGTAGTTGCGCAGAGTGCGTGTCACGACGGTGGTGAGCGCAGGTTCTTCGACTTCACGCAGGTCCCCAAGCGGGACCGCCGACGTTGAGGCGGGAGCGCCCACGAAGGCTGGGTAGCCGGCGAGTGCGAGCGCTCCGGCACCGGTGCGCACGACTCCGACCGTGAGGTAGAGCAGACCCGACAGGTCGGTTTGGGCGGCAACGGTGTAGACGCGCCCACGGGGCACAGCGCGGACCTGCACCACCTGTGTCCAGAGCACACTCTGCTCGCCGCTTTCGGGCGGCTGTGAGCCCATGTCGGGTTCCATCGAGGAGCCCACAAAGGAGGAGAGTCCAACGCGATGGTCTTCAGGGTGGGCGGAGTCCCACGTTAGATACCGCCGGACGAACAGCGAGGCGAAGCCTTCCGCCGCACGGTCGGGGAGCGCCGAATTGGGGGTGGCGGGGCGCTCGACGACCGGACGCGGTGGGGCGATCGCAAAGCGAGCGCTCGCGAGTAGCCCGACGAGGGCCAACACCTGGAGCAAGTAACGTGGGAATTCGCGCGCAACGCGCAACCCCCTCACCGAGGTCGAGCGGACAGTGACTGTGGCCGTTGGAACAGCCACAGTTCAACGCTCGAATTCGAACTCGCTACCCGCCCAAACGGCGGTAGCAGAGGTTCGGCCGCCGACGGGTGCCACGGTGACTGTGTTTGGTGTGTCCTCGTGCCCGTTGGCGTTGCGCCGGTGGTGGCGGTGCGGGGGGAC
>JBOGYB010000164.1:0-4803 GCA_050696555.1 Solirubrobacteraceae bacterium
GGATCGCCTGCCTCACACGCGGTGACCTGGCAGTGGGGATGGGTGTGGTCGCACTCGCCCTCTCCCTCGCCGGACACCCCAGTCGCCGCCGAGGCTTGCTGCGCGGGGGGGTGTACCTCGCGGCGCTGCTACTCACCCTCTCCCCCTGGCTCATCTACGCCTCGAGCGTGGAGGGTCGCTTCGTGCCGATCACCACCGCGGGACCCCATGCCTTCTTCATCGGCACCTACCTCCCCGGCAAGGGCCTGTTGGTGCCCACCGAGGAGCAGCTCGCTCCCGAGGTGTGCCGTCGCTTCCCACGCGACTGCGGCCGCTACTGGGAGCACAGCGCCGCCCCCCTGTTCCGTCTGCTTCAAGCGCGCCACCCGGGCCTCTCGGAAACCGCGGCGGTGGACAAGGAAAACCTAGAGAACGTCCGTAAATACGCGCTCGGTAAACCGGCGGCGTTCGCCTCGATGCTGGGGAGCAAGTTCTGGAAGATGTGGGTGAACGTGTGGAGCGGGGGCAACGGCACCTACCACCCCGACACCAACCAACCGCAACACACGATCTACCTGTTGCTCGCCTGGCTGGGGCTGCTCGCGGGGATCGCGCTCACCCGCCGCTTCGCGCTCGTACTGAGCGCCGCCGTGCTGCTTTCCGTCGCCGCGCTCGCCACCCTGTTCAACGACCAACCCCGCTACAACGTGAGCCTGATGGCGCTGCTGCTCTGCGCAGGCACGGCGGGCGCCTGGCTCGTGGGGGAACGACTCATCGCGATACGACGCGCGCATCGTGGGGAGAGCGTTTCTCTGTCTACCGCCCCCGCAACTGGGCGCGCCCCGCACGCACATACATGACGCTCGCCAGCAGCGCCAATGCGAGCCCAACGTAGAGCAGCACTTCAGCCAACCCCCCCAGACCGCACATCGCGAAGAAGAGCGCCCCCATCAGCGGCGCCACCGACACACGCCCGGGCCAGTTGATGCGCAGGTCGATACCGTGCTCGAGGCCGTAACGGCCGAGCGCCACCATCGAGAGCTCACGCGCGACGAGCACCGCCAACGCCCACCGTGGGAGCAGGTCGAAGCGCCAACACACCACCACCCCACTCACGACGAGCACCCGGTCGGTGATGGGGTCCATCAGAGTCCCCAAGCGGGAGTACTGGCCCGTGAGGCGTGCGGCGATACCGTCGGCGTAATCCCCCCAGCCGACGACGGCGAACAGCGTCGCCGCCAGCGCGTCCACGCCGTTGTCGCTCGACAGCGCCACCACCAAGAACACCGGGATCAGCGCGAGCCTGAGAAAGCCGATGGCGTTGGGGATCGTCCAGGGTCGCAACGGCTGGCCTGCCAGTGTCTGCGGGGGCGGGGGACCCGAGCGGTCGAGGCCGACCAGACGGCGGGCGGTGAGACGGGGCATGGGCGACATCCTATGCGGAGGATTCGACCCAGGGACCCCGCCGTCAGGGCATACCCGAAGGGCACAGGCGAGTGACTGGGCAGCAGCCTTTGATACAACAGCCGTGACCTACGCGATTTGCGCATAACCCCCGACAAGGAGTCCCCTCAATGGCTTACTCCGTACCGCCCCTGCCCTACGCGTATGACGCGCTGGAGCCGCACATCGACAAGCTGACGATGGAAATCCATCACGACAAGCACCATCAGGCGTACGTGGACAAGGCCAACGCCGCGCTCGCCGGCACCCCACTGGAGAGCGCCTCGGTGGAGGACGTGCTGCGCGACCTCTCGCAAGTGCCCGAGGACAAGCGCACCGCGGTACGCAACAACGCAGGTGGCCACTACAACCATTCGCTCTTCTGGGAGTCGATGTCCGCAATAGGAGCCCGCCCACCCGGCGAACCCTCTGGCGCCCTGGCCGACGCCATCGCCTCCACGTTCGGCTCCTTCTCGGACTTCCAGGAGAAGTTGAAGGAAACCGGTGTCAACCAGTTCGGGTCGGGGTGGTCGTGGCTCGTGCACGACGGCTCCGGTCTGGCCGTGGTGGGGACCCCCAACCAGGACAACCCCATCTCCACCGGCTCCACCCCCCTGCTCGGCGTAGACGTGTGGGAGCACGCCTACTACTTGAACTACCAGAACCGTCGCCCCGACTACCTCGACGCGTGGTGGAACACGGTCAACTGGGAGAGGGTGGCGGAGCGCTTCGCGGCTGTCAACTGAGCCTCATGGTGTCTGCGAGGGGGCAGTATCGCCTCTCGCAGACACCATTTGATGTATTGCATACAGAATAGGCGCCTGATTGGTAGACTAGGTTGTCATGAGCACCACGATCAGGGTGAGCGCACCAACGCGGGATCGATTCGCCAAGCTAGCGGAGGCAACCGGTCGGCCCATGAGCCGACTGCTTGACGAGGCAGCCGACGCGTTGGAGCGGCGCGTGTTTTTCGACCAACTCTCCACGCGCTATGAAACGTTGCGCGATGACCCAAGCGCGTGGGATGAGATCGAGGCTGAACGCACCGTCGAGAGCGGAGCGTTGCGCGACAGCTCCGCGTGAACGCTCACCGCGGAGAGATATGGGTGGTGGACTTCGGCGACCCCGTCGGACACGAGCAGTCGGGTCGGCGTCCGGCCGCGATCGTCTCGGCCGATCCTCTCAACGAGAGCCGCGCCGGTGTTGTGATGGCGGTTCCGCTCACTACCACCCATCGCGGCCTGCCCTCTCATATAGAGATCGACCCGGGCGACTCTGGCCTGGACGAGATCAGCTACGCGAAGTGCGAGGACCTCAAGTCCATATCCGAGCAGCGGCTCATCGGACGACTCGGAGCGGTGGACGAGGAGATCATGTTCCAAATCGCTCGTGCACTACGTTTCTTGCTCGATCTCTGAAAACGGGTTCGCTGTCGGGTATGAGCTGCCGAGGTTTGCTCAGCCGCGACTAAAGCGCCGGCCGGCCACCGGGGAGGCCGACTCGTCCAGCGCGATCCCGGCGCCACCGCTCCCCGCTGAGGTGAGCATCGACTCGAGCACAGCGTCCGCCTCGTTTTCCTGCTCGGCGGCAGCGGCCTCCAGGGCAGCCAGTTTCTCCGGGGTCATCGCCGTTGCGTCCTCGTTGGCGGCAAGCCACTCGCGTGCCTCGGCTGCCGCGCGCTCGTCGCGCTCGACGGTCTTGCCGGCGGCGTAGTAGCGGTCGATCTCCTTGAACAGCTCATCCACGAGCTGGTCGGTGGGGACCTTCTTCAAGGGCTCCCCCTTGGAGTAGATCATGCCCATGTCCTTCGCCCCGGTGATGCCGAAGTCGGCGTGGCGAGCCTCGCCGATGCCGTTGACCGCGCAGCCGAGTACGGACACCTCGATCGGGTCCTCATAGGCTTCCAGGCGACGCTCCACTTCGGCGACAACCGTGTCCATGTCGAACTGCAAACGCCCGCAGGTGGGACAGGCGATCAGCACGGGACCGCGCTCGCGTAGCTTGAGCGCCTTGAGGATCTCCCAGGCGACCTTCACCTCCTCCTCGGCGTGGAAGGTGGAGAGCGAGATGCGGATCGTGTCGCCGATCCCGTCGGCGAGCAGCGTGCCGAGCCCCACGGCGGACTTCAGCGAGCCCGACCACTTCGTGCCCGCCTCGGTGACACCCAGGTGCAACGGGTAGGGGATACGCTCGGAGAGCATCCGGTTGGAGGCGATCGTGTTTGGCACCGACGTCGACTTCATCGACACCTTGAAGTTGTGGAAGTCCAGGCGCTCCATCAGCTCCACGGTCTCGAGCGCGGCCGTGACTAGCGCCTCGACCGGATTCTCATACTCCAGGTCGCGCAAGTGCTTGGGGAGCGAGCCGCTGTTGACCCCCACCCGCAGCGGGGTCGCGCGGCGCTTGGCGAGCTCGATCACCTCCCCCACCTTCTCCGGGCCACCGATGTTGCCGGGGTTGAGCCGCACGCAGTGGGCACCCGCTTCGATCGCCTTCAGCGCAAGCGTGTGGTTGAAGTGGATGTCGGCGATGATGGGAATCGGGGACTCGACGACGATGCGCTTGAGCGCCTCCACGTCCTGCTCGCGGGGGACCGCGACACGCACGATGTCGGCGCCCGCCTCCGCCACATTGTGGATCTGCTCCATCGTGGCCGCGAGGTTGGCGGTCTCGGTCTTGGTCATAGTTTGCACCGCCACGGGGGCGCCCCCACCGATCGGGACGGGGCCGACGTGAATCTGGCGCTCGGAGGGCATATGCGCATTGTATGGCCACACCTGGACTCACCCCGACACGGTGTGGTGCGCGTAAGCTGGCGCTCGCATGCCCCGATCTCGGTCCTCCTACGGCGATGTGTACGCCACCGCCCCCCACCCCTTCGCCCGGATCGCCTCCCCGCTGGCGGCGCGGGCGCGCAGGCGACGCCACGAACGCTTCTTCGCGCTCACCGGGGTGCATGCGGGCACGCGAGTGCTGGACGTGGGCTGCGGTCGCTTGGGGTTGCGTGCGTTTGAGCCCAACCTCGACATCACCGGGGTCGATCTCTCAGACCAGCCTGGGTACCCCGGACCGTTCGTGCGCGCCGACGCCACCTCCACCCTCCCGTTCGCGGACGGGGAGTTCGACCTCGTGTATTGCTCGAGCGTGGTGGAGCACGTGCCAATCGAGCACCGGGGTACCTTTGCGAGCGAGCTGCGACGGGTGGGGCGCGGCTGGTTCGTGCAGACGCCGGCACGGTCGTTCCCGATCGAGCCACATGCCCTGCTGCCGTTCGTGCACTGGCTCCCTGGTCCGCTGCGCCGCGCCTACTGGCGCTTGGGCGCGGCAGACACACACGAGGACATCCTGTTGCTCTCGCGGCGGGAGCTCGAGGGGTTGTTC
>JBOGYB010000165.1:0-4748 GCA_050696555.1 Solirubrobacteraceae bacterium
GTTGGAGAACTGCCACGCCCAGTAAGCAACGGCGGTGGGGAGGTCCTCCTCCGGCGGCTTTGGGAGTGCCGCGCGGAACACCGGGTCCTGCAGATAGTTGGCGTTCCCCTCCCCCCGCAGGAACGGGAGGAAGCCGTCGGTGAGGTCCGCCGGTCGCCACCCGAGCAGCCAGGTATCGAGCGTCACCACGATCGCCTCATACCCCGCCTTCTCCGAGCGGTCGATGAAGCTGCGCGCCAACTCACGGTCGCGGGGCCAGTACAGCTGGTACCAACAGCTCTGCTCCCCGGCTGCCTCCGCGATCTGCTCGATCGTGTGCGAAGCCGCGGTGCTCGCGATCAACGGAACCCCCACGTGCGCCGCGGCGCGCGCGCTCGCCAGCTCCCCATCCTCGTGCGCCACGGTTTGCACCCCGATCGGCGCCATCAGAACGGGCGCCTGCATCTTGGTCTGAAGGACGGTGCGCTCGAGTGTGCGCTCCGAGACGTCCCGCAGCATCCGCGGCACGATCCGCCACTCGTCGAACGCCTCGCGGTTGGCGCGAATGGTCTCCCCGCGCCCCGCGCCACCTTGTATATAGCCGCGCGGTCCCCGTGGCAGCATCGCGTACGCATCCCGCTCCAGCTCACTCCAGTCAAGCGGCCGCGCCGGCTTGCGCCCACCCAGCATCCCCGCCACGTAGATCTCGTGCTCGTAGTTGGAGAAAGGTGGGTCGAGGGGCATCGCGGAGGGATGGTATTCGTCGAATGCGAACTATGCGCTCATGATTCATCATCTGGAGAAGGGTCACGTGGAGATCGTGGTTTCGCGGGACCTCAAACCAACGGCGTAGGAGGGCACGGAAATGAGTTTCGACCAATCCAAGATCGGGCAGGTGGTTGCGGCGCAGATGGAGGCGCTCGAAGGACGCTACGGCGACGACTGCGAGATCGGCAATGTCTGCACGATCGTGGAGGTACTCGGCCCGCACGGCTCCGACGTGTCGGTGCGCTCGAGCGAAGCGCGCCCCCACACCACGATCGGCCTGCTGCGCATGGCCGAGGCGATGATGCTCAACCGCCTCGGAGGCGTCAGCCGCGGCGACGGCGAGTAGCCTAAGCGCGACTGTGCGTGTGTCCCACCGCACATATGGTCAATCTCTGTATAAACGCTCAGACGCCTTGTAGTCCTAAAGAAACCTACCCAGACGATCCCTGGAAGGATGGCGATATCGAGGTCCCGATCCCATCCCGCGACGACTTCCTCGATGTGGTTAAGAAGGTCGCTGGCCCAGGGCTTCGTAAACAGCCTGACGAGACAGACCGGCCTCCTGAGCGATCCGAGTCGGACTGACGCCCGCTGCACGGGCATCCTGAACTCGCTTGCGCAACTCGGCTGAGGCAGCGTGTCGCTCGTCATCGGCGGCTTTGCGCCGCTCGGCTGCCTTGTGTAGAGCTTGGATGGCGTCCGCTTCACTCATTTAGCGCACACCTGCTCGTCCAGTTCAGCAAACATAGACGGGTCGCGTTGATAGCGTAGGTTGTAACGCCACGTGAACTCATTGAGGTAGCCCTGTAGACACTTGTGGGACACCTTGCGATAGGTGCCCCTGATCGATGGCTTGAGGTGGCCAAAAAATCCCTCGATCGTGTTTGTGTGCGTGTCGCCTTCGACGTAGATGCCCGTCGAGTGGTTGATTCGACTATGGGAGATGAAGTGATTCTCCAGACCGTTGTAGGCGGGCCAGTAGTCGGTGAGGATGATCGACTCGGGCTCCACCCATTCGATCAGCGTTTCCTTCAGGCGCGGGTCTCGGCGCGACGGCAGGACCGTCGCCTTGACGCACCCTCCGCGTTCCACAGCGGCGAAGACGGTTGCTCTACTACGCTCCTTGAGCTTCATCGCCTCCGAGCGGCGCGAGGATGGCGGGCCAATGGTCAGCCCTTTGTACTGCCCATGCGGCTTGCGCGGCTTACCGTCCACGGATGCCTCATCAGCCTCAATGTCACCCCGTAGCGGCTCGCCGTCATCAACCATCAACTCGTTACGGATCTTGTTCAGCATCCGCCAAGCCGTTCTGTAGGACACGCCCAAAGAGCGCTCTAGCTGCTTGGCGGAGATCCCACACCGAGTGCTAGTCACGAGATACATGGCGTAGAACCACAAGTGCAGTGAGGTAGACGACTTCGCGAAGATCGTCCCGGCGGGTCGGGTGGACATGATGACCGCAGCCGGTACAGGTCCACGACTGACGACCCTGCTTGGTCGCATACCCGGCGAAAGACCCGCTCCAGGTCGCACTTGGGGCAGTGGGCGTGTTCGCCATCCGGCGAGCAGCGCGAGCGCCACAAATGCTCAAGGCACGCGGCATCGTCGGGGAACTCCCGCATGAACTCCATGAGCGAGTACGTGGACTCCGACGAGTCGGCCCGACGTGGTTCGTGTCGGTTGACCGGAGGCATACTGTAAAGCTACCTGACGTACTGTTGTTTGTCAAGTGACCTTACGAGTGCATCTGTCCGACCTAGGCACTACTTTGATCCCGTAACGCATTGACCAATTTCTATAGCCTATATCGGACCAAAGTGGCACGGGGCAGACCTACAAGAGAGCATGTTCTAGCACGGTACGACCGATCCCTAGAGGATCTGTGGGCCGTTGGCGGTCTACCGCTGCCCGTCGAAGCAGAGGGCATATGGGAGGGCATCTGGCACGAAGAGACGCATCACTCGACAGCGATGGAGGGCAACACGCTTGTTCTGCGTCAAGTCAAGGCATTGCTTGCCGAGGGCCGGGCGGTCGGCAATAAGGATTTGCGCGAGTATCTGGAGATTGAGGGCTATGGAGACGCCGCCAAGTGGGTCTATGCACGCGCGATGCGACCCGTCCATGGTCCAGCCCAAGGCCCCCTCATCACGGTTACCGAGTTGAGAGAGATACACAAGCTAGTCATGGAGCCGGTCTGGAGTCGATTTCCAGACGAGCACGCTAAACCGCAAGAGGGACCCGGTGGGTTCCGTGAGTGCGAAATACAACAGCTTCGTCCGGGCCTTGAGGTTGCTCCGTGGGTTGATATCCGTCCACGCCTTGACGATTGGCTAAGCATTGCCAATGAGGGTCCTGTTGACGGCGAGCACTTCCTTGCCTACCTCGCTCGCCTTCATTCAGCGTTCGAGCGAATCCACCCGTTCCGAGACGGAAACGGGCGTGTCGGACGCCTCGTCGCAAACCTGCTTCTAGTTCGGAACAGCGCCCCTCCAGCGATCATCGATAAGCGGGGCCGAGCCAAGTACCTTCGTGCGCTTGCTCGTGCGGATGATGGCGATCCCGGCCCCCTATCGGAGGTGTTTGCGCGTGCCGTTCGGACGAGTGTGGACCGGCACATGCTCCCAGCCCTTGCTGGACCCATGCGCTTGGTGCCCCTTAGCTCGCTAGAGACGCCCGGGCTATCTCGGGCAGCCTTGTTGAGCGCTGCCAAGCGCCAGCGTCTCCAAGCCGTTCGTTTGCGCGAGCAGTATTACTCGTGCCAACGCTGGACACAGGAATATGCAGCTAGCCGTCACCAAGGACGAAAAGCGGCCTAATTGGAGCGGCGGGCCGCCGCATCATGTGTCGCTACAGCTCGATAGCGTCCGCCGCGAGCGCCGCGTGTGTGGCCCATACGAACTCGCCGCAACGATGCACCAGGGCCGACACCATGCATGTCGGCAAGGGCCTCCTCCACGTCGAGAGGGTCGCCGATTTTGAGGACAAGCTCGCGTACGGCAAACGGGCGTGGGTTGGCTGGATCTACAAGCCGGTCGTGGATGCCTGACTTGACGACGCGCAGGACATCGTGATCGTCAGCCGAAGCGTTCTCTCGCATGGGAAGGTTCCGCCTTTCCGTGTCGCGGCCCGGGGGCAGTTCCTGCTGTCGCCCGGGCCAACTCAATGGGATCGACACGGACCGTAAGGCGAGTCGAGGACGGATCAACGTGCCGAATCCCGCTTATACAGAGATGACCCATATGTGTCCCACCGCACACTTATCCCAGCTATTCGTCCATTAGCGTGATTCTCACTGCCTGACCCTGCCGAGTCGTCTCCGTGGATGGAGGCGAGCGGGGGACCCACTGCCGGGCCTGTCTCTTAGAGGCCCGGATGGGGCGAATCGGCGGCTGTTGCCGCCGTAACGCCCGGCCGGAGTGCGTGTGGACGCGTGCTGCCGGCGGACGTGAGCCCGACAGCTAACCCCGTAGGCGGCTACCAAGGAGATTCACTTGCTACCCCTGCTTGCGGGACCCGTTGTGCCCGTCGACCTCCCGGCTTCAAAGTCGGTCGAACCGGCTGCCCCTATGCATCTGAGGTTGCGGATTCGGAGGGACACACTCGACGTGCTCGACGGGCGCCCAGCGACCGTCGCCGGCACGCTGCGTCCCTCCCTGGCCGGACGGTCTGTCGACCTGCAGCGCCACTCCCGCCATGGCTGGCGCACGATTGCGCATAGCTCCACGGGCGCTCGTGGGCGCTTCACGCTGCGCTACACACCCCACCGTCTGCTCACCGAGAGGGTGCGCGTGCTCTTCCCCGGCGGTACCTCCGCTCTGCGCGTGGGGCGCAATGTGGGAACGTTGCGGGTCTATCGTCTCGTCGGCGCCTCCTGGTACGGCGGCGGCGGTGGCCTTGCGTGCGGCGGGCAGCTCACGAGCTCCACGATGGGAGTGGCCAACAAGACGCTCCCCTGCGGCACGCTCGTGACGTTGCGCTACGGCGGGCGCACGGTACGGGTC
>JBOGYB010000166.1:0-4742 GCA_050696555.1 Solirubrobacteraceae bacterium
CGAACTCGTCTGGGAATCGGCACCGGTGACCGTGACAGGCACGATCAAGCTCAAACTCACAACCGGCCAAACCTGGAGCTTCCACTAACCAACAAGCGACGGACGGGCGTGCGCCAGGTCGGCGCGCGCCCGTACTCGCGCTATTCCACCGCCGACACAGCCCGCGGGCCGCACCCCACGTACTTCGCGGTGGGGCGGATCAGCTTGGCCTCGCGCTTTTGCTCGAGGATGTGCGCCGACCAGCCCGCGACACGCGCGCAGGTGAACATCGGCGTGAACAGGTCGGCGGGCACTTCGGCCAAATCGAGAATCACCGCCGACCAGAACTCCACGTTGGTGGCGAGCACCCGGTCGGGCTTGCGTGCTGTGAGCTCCGCGAGCGCGGCCTTCTCGAGCGCCTCGGCAGCCTGGAAGCGAGGCGAGCCCAGTTCGCTGCACGTGCGCCTGAGCACCCGCGCGCGCGGGTCTTCGGCGCGGTAAACCCGGTGGCCGAAGCCCATCAGCCGCTCACCGCGGTCGAGCGCTTCCTTGACCCACGCGTCGGCGTCGCCGGTGCGTTCCACTTCGTCGAGCATCTTCAGCACGCGCGAGGGGGCGCCACCGTGGAGTGGGCCCGAGAGGGCGCCCACGGCCGCCGAGAGGGCGGCGGCGCAGTCGGCGCCGGTAGAGGCCACCACACGCGCGGTGAAGGTGGAGGCGTTCATGCCGTGCTCGGCCGCGGAGATCCAATAGGCGTCGATGGCCTTGGCGTGGTCGGGGTTGACCTCGCCACGCCAGCGGATGAGGAAGCGCTCGGGGATGGAAGTGCCCTTGTCGACCTCCGTCTGGGGTACCGGCGGTTGGCCGGCGTCGCGCGCGGATTGCGCGACGAACGAGAGCGCCATTACAGAAGCCCGTGCGAGGTTGTCGCGGGCTTGCTCGTCTGAGATGTCGATCAGCGCGTTGAAGCCCCACTCGGGGGCAAGCATCGCGAGCGCCGATTGCACGTCGACACGGTGGTCCCCCGAGCGGACCGTGAGCACGTGCGGTTCGGCGGGGGGGAGGCCGGGCTTGAAACGGCCGTCCACCAAGAGGCCCCACACCTGCTCGTAGGGGACCGCGCCGACGAGGTCCTCGATGTCTACGCCGCGGTAGCGCAGTGACCCGCCGGCCCTGTCGGGCTCGGCGATCTGGGTGGCGAAGGCGACCACGCCCTCGAGACCTGACTGGACTTCATTTGATGCAGGGGAGACGGGAGGCGACTGGGTCGTGACCTCGCTCATGGGGCACTCGCTTTCAGGCTTGAGATGACCGGTTGAGAGTCGACCCCGCTGGATTGCACCGAAATCGACCCGGCTGCCTTTTGGGCAGGGTCATATCCTCGCAGGATTCTCCCCGGTAGGCTGCGCTGCAGACCAACGAGGAGGAGCGCCGTGACCAGCGCCGTGACCGATAGTGACCTGATGTTCCGTTCCGCTACCGAGCTCGCCTCGATGGTGCGCTCCGGGGAGATCTCCTCGCGCGAGCTGGTGGAGAACTCGCTCGCGCGTATCGAGGAGCTCAATCCGAAGCTGAACGCGTTCGTGGAGATCGACGGGGAGCGCGCGCTCGCAACCGCCGCGCAGATCAAACCCGGCGACGAGCGTCCCTTCGCGGGGGTGCCGATCGCGATCAAGAACAACCGCCCGGTGAGCGGCTTGAAGATCACGATCGGATGTTCGTTGATGGCGGATCATGTCGCCGACTACGACCACAACGTGGTACGCCGTTTCAAGGATGCGGGTTTTGTGATCGTGGGTACCACCACGCTGCCGGAGTACGGCATCCTGCCGACGAGCGAGGCGCGGTTGTTTGGCCCCACGCGCAACCCTTGGGATCTCGATCGAACCCCTGGTGGCTCCTCGGGAGGGGCCGCTGCGGCAGTCGCCTCCGGGATGGTGCCGGTCGCCCACGGCAACGATGGTGGCGGCTCGATCCGCATTCCCGCGGCGTGCTGCGGGCTTGTCGGTCTCAAGCCCACACGCGGGCGCATATCGGCGGCTCCGGAACTGGGCGATTCCTCGCTGGGGATCGATGGTGTGTTGAGCCGCAACGTCGCCGACACCGCCGCGATCCTCGACGTGCTGGAGGGGTATGAGCCCGGTGACGCCACCTGGGCGCCTGCGCCTTCCGAGCCGTTTGCGTTGGCGAGCACACGGAACCCGCCCACCCGGCTGCGGATCGCCGCCACGACCCTCCCGCCGGTGATCGACGCGGTGGTGGACCCCGTCTGCGCCCAAGGGGTGGCCGATGCGGCGAAACTACTGCGGTCGCTTGGCCACGAGGTGGAGGAGGTCGATCCGCCGTGGCAGATCCCCGGAGTGTCGGAGCTGTTCGGCGGGGTCTTCTCGATCCACGTGGCGCTGCAGATTGTGTACTCGGGGATGATCGCCGGCCACGATCCCACCGCCGATGACATGGAGCCGATGAGCTGGGCGATCTACTCGCTGGCGCAGAGCATGAACGCGCTCCAGGGCAAGGGGCTTGAAATCCAGTTGCAAGCGTTCACGCGTCAACTCGTGGAGTTCTTGGAACCATATGACGCGCTGCTCACGCCCGCGCTCGCGGAGCGTCCGTTGCCGCTTGGCACGCTCGACACGGCTGCGCCCGACCCGATGTCCACGTTCACCCGCTCAGGCCTGTTCACACCGTTCACGCCGGTGTTCAACGCGAGTGGGCAGCCGGGGATCTCGCTGCCGCTCTACCAGGGGGAGGACGGGTTGCCACTCGGCGTGCAGCTCGTAGGTCGTCCCGCCGGCGAGAGCGCGCTTCTGGCGCTTGCTTCGCAGATCGAGGCGGCTTCGCCTTGGGCTGATCGCCGGGCGCCGGTGTCCTAAGCAAAACGCCCCGCCGGGTCGGCGGGGGCGCGGTGACCGGGGGAGTAACCCCGAACGGCTGATACGACGACAAATCACCCCAGCACGTCTGACATAGGTCGTGGAGTGACACCAAGCGCCCGCATGTCGGCGACACCTTGCTTGGAGATCATGTTCGCTTGAATCAGCTCCGCCTCATCCCACGTGAGGGGGGTGTCGGTGTGCATCATGCGCTCGAGCGCATGCAGCACGCGTGAGGAGATTGGCTTGGGGACGTGCAGCAGCAGGCGTTCGCGATCGAGCGCGCGGAGGGCGGTGTGGATCACCTCGTCATAGGTAAGCGTGTCGGGGCCGGCAAGCTCAAAGCGTTCCTTCGTGGTTGGCTGGTCACCCGCGCGCAGGATCGAGAGCACGCAATCAGCTACGTCCTCGGCCCATATCGGCTGGCACCGGGCGTGCCCGTGCCCGGGGATTGGCAATACGGGGAGCCGCGCCAGACGATCGATCAGGGTGAGCCAGCGGTCGCCGGGCGCATATACGAGCGAGGGTGCGATCACGGTGGAGCGAAGATCGGCGTTGCGGACCGCGCGCTCGGCGATCGCCTTCGCCCGAAACAGTCGTGACTTGTGGTGCTCTGAGGCGCCGAGGAGGGAGAAGAAGACGAAGCGCTCCACACCAACTCGTTGCGCTGCGTCGACCATCCTCCAGGTGGCCATCGCGGTGAGGTCCTCGATCGACCCGCGCGGCTGGTCGCGGGTGGAGCCGGCGAGGTGCACGACCGTGTCCACTCCGCGCATAGCGTTGCGAAACGACGGCGGGTCGGTGAGGTCGCCGAGCGCGATTTGCACGCGCACGCGTTGCGGTCCGAGCTGGCGTGGGTCGCGGACGAGGCAGCGCACTGGCTGCTCTTCGGCGACCAGACGGCGCAGCAGCGCCGAGCCGACGAGCCCTGTGGCTCCGGTGAGCAAGAGCATCATGCAAAGCTAGCGGAGTGAGTCTCGACACCTCGCCTGGCTGTGTTGCCAGGATGCGGGGGGTAGCCTCGCTACTATTCGTCGTCCGTTCAATTCGAATTGGAAAACGATCGAGAAGGAAGCGAATGGCCTACGTAATCGCTGAGCCGTGCATCGGCACGAAGGACAATTCCTGCGTCGAGGTGTGCCCCGTGGATTGCATCCACCCGACGCCCGACGAGCCCGGCTACGACGCGGCCGAGATGCTCTACATCGACCCGGAGGAGTGCATCGACTGCGACGCGTGTGTCGAGGCCTGCCCGGTGGATGCCTGCTTCGCCGAGGATCAGCTGCCCGACGAGTGGCAGAAGTACAGCCAGATCAACGCCGAGTACTTCGCCAACGCCAAGTAGCTCCGGAGGGCAATCTCTGAGACGACCCGCGGCTGAGACGGTCGAGGGTCGAGCCGGAGCGCGAACGCAGGGGCGAAGGCTTGGTGGGCCAAATCGAGCCCCGAGGACAAAGCTCCGCGAAGGCCGTCGGCCGTCTCAGGCCATGGGGAGCGACATGCCGGCAGGCTTTGGGTTTGCCGGTGGCGTTACCTCGAGGACAGGCAGCGTCGATAGCTCGAGCGGGGCCATCGCGATCAAGCCGCGGGCGGCTTGGCGGATCGCTTGCGAGGCGGGGTCGTCGGGGTTCTCGATCGCCAGGGGGGTGCCGCTGTCGGCTTGCTCGCGCAGTGGCATCGTCAGCGGGACCTTGCCAAGCAGGGGGACGTCGAGTTCGTCGGCGAGGTCCTTGCCGCCGCCCTCCCCGAAGATGGGGTAGCGCTCGCCGGAGGGGGTGGTGAAGCCCGACATGTTCTCGATCACCCCGCATATCTCGAGCGAGACCTTGTTGGCCATCTCCGCGGAGCGTCGCGCCACCTTCTGGGCGGTGGGTTGCGGGGTTGTGA
>JBOGYB010000167.1:0-4719 GCA_050696555.1 Solirubrobacteraceae bacterium
CTGCTGGGGGTGAGGACGCGCGTGTTCAAGCCCGTCACGAGCACCGGCGCAACGCTAATCGCGGTGCCGCTGATCGCGCTCGCCCTGGCTCAGCATTCACCGTGCGAAGCGGAAACGGCGTATTACTGCGTGCAGACCGAACCTGACCCCGAAAACCCTCAGGCGGAGATGCTCATCCTGGATCGGGGTTACAACTCGGACGTCGACCCGAGCAATCCGCGCTACCTGGGCGTCAGCTACGAGCAGTGGATCGGCGGCGTGATCTCCGCGATCGGCAGCCCGCGCGCTCCCCTTCGCGCCACGTTCGTGGGCGGCGGGGCGTTCACACTCGCGCGCTGGCTCGAGGCGGTTCGCCCGGGCTCGCGCTCCAATGTGCTCGAGGTCGACGGGGGACTCGTGGAATTCGACCGCCGGCACCTCGGCCTGCGCACCTCGCCACAGCTGCGCGCCACCGTCGGGGACGCGCGCCTGACGATGCAAAGGGAACCCCCGGGGAGCGTCGACGTGGTGGTGGGGGACGCATTCTCCAGTCGCACCGTTCCCTGGCAGCTGATGACCAAGGAGTGGCTGCAGGAGGTAAAACGGGCGTTGAAGCCACACGGTTTGTACGTGCTGAACATGATTGACTACCCCCCGCTCGCGTTGCTGCGGGCGGAGGCAGCGACGCTGCTCGCGGGGTTCGGGAACGTGCGGATGATCACGCCCCTCGGCGCAGGCGGGAGGCCGATGGGGAACAACATCGTGCTGGTCGCCTCCTATGGAGCGCTGCCCCGGCAGCATGGAGCGCCAACCGGGGGTGCGAGTGTGGTCGAACGGGCGGCGATCGCGCGGCTGGTGGGAGGGGCGAAACAGCTGCGCGACGACTACGCGCCCGTGGACCAGCTCGAGACCAGACCGGAATAGGCACCGAGGTGGTCGGTAGAGAAAACGCCAAACCCCCGAGCGCGAGTTTGCTCGTGGCCTGCCTTGCTGCCGCTCTTACGCTCGGTGCCACGGCCTGTGGTTCGAGCGAGGACCCGCGCCATGCGACGGTGGGCGCCCAAGTGACGACAGCCTCGCCTGTCCCGGCGATAGACATGTCCGTGAGGGACACCGATGACGATGTTGACAGGGAAGGGAGTACTTGGGACCCCGACCACGACATCACGATGAGCTTCGGTCACGCGGGTAGTGCCCAGGATGTGCAGGCGGTGAGGGCTCTGGTCGCCCGCTACTACAAGGTGGCGGCGAGCGGAGACGGAGCGAAGGCGTGCTCATTGCTCTATTGGCTGTCCGCCGAAGCCATAGTTGAAGAACGCAACAGCGGCAGGCCGCGATCCCAGCACCAGACGTGCGCGCAGGTCGCCGCCAAGGCGTTTCGCCGTCATCACGCCGAACTTGCCGCAGAGGCCCCGCAGGTGGTCACTGTGACGATTCTGAGGGTGAAGGGCAAACGGGGGATAGCGCGTGCGACCTTTGGGGCTACCCTCGAACGGCTTGTGCCAGTCATGCTCGATGGTGGGGCTTGGAGGATGGGCGCGCTGCTCGACCAGGGCGCGCCGTAGGCAACCCCTGGAGTGCTGAATAGACAAAGCGCGGCCGGCACGGCGGGCCTGTATTAGCGCTATTCGAGTATGCCGTCGAGTAACGTGACGATTTTCCAGCCGCTGTTGCCGTCGAGGCGCTCGGTCATCTGGCGCACTTCGGGCAAGTTCGCGAAGCTGAGCACGGTTAAGGCCCTGTCGCCTTCTACGCGCACAGTCAGCACTTTCAGCGAGGCGTTCTCGCCGCTGAGCAGCGCGTGGCGCGGCTTGAAGAGCTTTGACATCACGACTGCGCAGCTTTTGCCGCGCAGTTTGGGGATGTGACCCATTTCTTCGACCACGGCTTCGGCCAAGTAGGACATGAGCAGCGGGCATGCCTTGGCGCCATCGTTGGTGGCGGCCGCGGCGTAGTAGTGGGTGAGCAGCGCGATTATCGCTTGCCGGTCGGTGGGAGCCGCTTCGTGACCGTAGTAGAGGACGTGGTTGTCGTCGTCGTTGTTGTCGTTGTCGTTGTCGCGGTCGAGCTTGGACGATCCCGCGGCGGTGGCGGCGGCACTCGACGCCGAGGAGGCGCCGTTCGAGCTTCCGCACGCAGCGACGCCAAGCGCAAGCAAAGCGGCTGTCAGCAGTGCGACCAGTGGCTTCATCTACGGGAGTTCCGTGTCCAGCAGTGTGGCTACCTTCCACCCGTTGCGACCTTCCCGGTGGACTAGCAGCTGCCGCTCGGCGTATGGGCCGAAGGTGAGCAAGACCAGGCCGTGGTGTTCTTCGAGCCGAATGCCTGCCACCTCGAGCTTGGGCAGCTCGGCCTGCAGACGAGCGTGCTCGTGCTTGAAGAACAGCGTCATCACGGTGGGGCAGGTGGTGCCTTTCATGTAGGGCGGGCCGGGCGGCGATAGGCCGTAGTCTTCTGGAATCGCTTCGACCAGGGTGGAATAGAGCATGGCGCAGGCCGTCGTGCCGTCGTTGGCGAGCGCGGCAGCGTAGAAGCGTTTCACTAGCGCGCTGATCGTACGTTCATCCGATGCGTTGGCCGCATGGCCGAAGTGCAGGATGGCCTTGTTGTCGCCCTTTACGTCCCTGAAGTTGACGTCACTGTCTTTGTCACTGTCGATCTGGGTGTAGCTGGGAGTCGACGCGGTGCTGGTGGTCCCCTGTGTGCTGCCGGCGGCGGTGGCCGTGGAGGCAGTGTGGCTCGCATCGGTGCCCGTGCCTGAGCTCCCGCAGGCGCCAGGGCCCACTGCGAACAGCGCCAGCATCAATAGCGCAAGCGGTCGCCTCATCGCGGGATCACCCTCCAATATCTGATAGTGACATGCATCCTGTTCCTTACACTCAAACTAGGGATATTCGTTGTCCAGAAACTCTTCCATCTTCCACGTGTCTCCTTCTCGTTCCACGGCGAACGCGCGTGGTTCCGCGATCGACTTGAAGCTGATCAGCGCATAGGCCTTGGGTCCTTGCACCCGTGCGCCGTTCACTTTCAGCTCGGCCGCCTTGGTCACGAGCAGCTTGTGGTGAGGTGCAAAGATCTTTACCACCCCGTAGGCGCACATCGCCTGTGGGTTGGACGATTTCACTCCCTTCAGGTATTCCCCGGGGATGCCCGTCACGAGCGATAGGACAAGCAGCTTGCACGCGGCCGCTCCGTCGCCGGCCGCGGCGGCCTTGTAGTAGCGCCGCAACGAGCTTGCGATCGCCATCGTCTCCTGCGCGGAGGCTAAATGCCCGAAGTTCACCACACTGATGTCGTCGTTCTGCTCATGAACGCTTTTCGCCTGGTAGGCGTCGTCGCCGTCGTGGACGTCTCCGACAGGCCTCCCAGGAGTCGTGCCGCCTGGTGCGATGTTCTTCTGCTCTGTGCTCCCGCTTGCAGCGGCGTTTGCCGAGCCTTGTGCTGCGGTGCCGCTCGTGCCGCCGCAAGCGCTCGCGCCGAGCCCGAGCAGCACCGCGGTGACAAGCGCGGCGATCCTGCGCGCGTCGAGCCGTGTGCGCGCGTCGAGCCGTGTGCGCGCGTCGAGCCGTGGAGGTGTCGGGTCGGAGGTCATGCTCTTCACCAAGATCGAGACCTGTCGTGACGTGATTGACGCCAAGGGTCGTGTGGGACATTAGCTGACAGAGCCGAATCTTTCAGACATACGACGCTAGATCGCTGGGTGAGGCTTTGGGAACTAGTGGTCGCAGGGTGTCGAGCAGAAGGGTCTATGCGCTAGTGGCTGCGCATTCGTCCATCGCGGAGTCAGAAACATCGGATGGACTGTGGTGGTGTCAACGACTATGGTGGAGCTTGCGGGTAGGCTCGACCCTGTCCGCGTGCGGTCGTGGGAAACAAGACTCGACTTTAGTCTTGACTTTCGGGGGTGGACGTGCGAGAGTGCTGGAGGCTCTGGATCTGGGCATCTGGATCGAGGGTTGGTAGTCCGGTCATCGATCGGATGGTCAAGCAAGCTCGGCCTGTATGGCGAGTTGGCCAGTCGGATTTGGGAAGCCGAGGAGGCAAGGAAGGGAGGTCGAGGCCAACGTGGCTCGCGGCGCGGAAGATGACGCACCCCATCGCGCCCCGGGGTTGCCCGGCCGATTCGACAGCTCTAATGGGAAACACGCCTTGACCATCGTAGGCGACCCGAATGAGACTGCCCAGCAGGAGGCGAGGAGCTCAGTGGGCTGTTTCGCCGATTGCATTAGAGACAGGGCCACATAGGGGTCGGTTGTTGCGCTCTCTGACCTTGGACGGGTGCTCTTGCCGGCCAGATCGAACCTCAGAAGGGGTGTAGTGCAGCCTCGGATGGGGGAAAGGGTAGATCAAGAAATGAAGAAGATCTATATACTTGGCCTCGCACTTGTTGCGATGCTTGCGTTCAGCGCGATCGCGGTGTCCTCCGCGTTTGCTGAATTCACGTTATTAGCCGAATGGTTAATCAACAGTCTTCCTGTCGCTGAATTAACCTCTGTGGAAATATCAGGATTACTGTTACTCGTTGACTTAAAAGGTGCCCTCGGCAATCCAGCCGGTGCTCACTGCGAAGGACTGTTCAAAGGTTCTGTGGGAGCGAACGGCGAGGACGAAATCACAGAAGTATTATCTGTACCTGGTGTTGCGATTGGCGCGAACTTAGTCGGGACTGCGCTTGAATGCACGTTGCAAGAAGACCCAGCGTGTACTGGTACTCCGTTACTATGGGTTAATAATCTACCG
>JBOGYB010000168.1:0-4713 GCA_050696555.1 Solirubrobacteraceae bacterium
GGCTCGCGCTCGCCACAGTCACCGAGCGCTCGCCTGCCTTTCCCGTCGCAGCCGCGGTGTGGAGCACCCTGTTCGGTATCGCCGGCCTGATCGCTGCCGTGGTGCGGGTGCTCGAGCGCCCCCATGACGCCACCATGCTGTGCGCCGGGACATGGCTCGCGCTCGCCGGTACCGTGCTTGTCGCCGGCGGCTCCTGGCAGTCGATGCGCGACGAACGCACCTCCCGCTACCCCCCGGCAAACCCAGATCCGCGCAACCTCGCCGGCGGGGGAGCTCAGTAACCCGGCTTTTCTCGCGACTCGGAGGGCAGGAACCGCGTATCCCTCGTAGAAGTCTTGTGACAAGAGTTGCAATCTCAGCGCGAACGAGGCATGTTGCGCTTGATTTTGTCGGCTTAAACAAACTCCGGGGGAGTAAACGCAATGAGCTTCGAGGTCAGCCGTTTGCGCCGCAGCGATTGGATGGTGGGCGGTGGCGCCGTTGCATTCTTCATTTTCCTCTTCTTCTTCAACTGGTATGGCGCGAGCTACAAAGGCACCGTTCCCGCCGCCGGGTCATTCTCCGCGGGTGCCAGCGCGAGCGGGTGGGACACGTTCACTAACAGCCGCTGGATCTGGCTAATCACAATCATCGTCTCCATTGCCTCGATGCTGCTCGTGGCCGGTCAGCGCAAGCTGGAACTACCCGTACGGCTCAGTACGCTGGTGCTCGGTCTGGGCGCGCTCTCCACGCTGCTGATCCTCTACCGCATCATCCACCACCCGTCCGGTGGTGCCTCGTTTGCCGGGGCTTCGTTCAGCTATGGCATCAAGATCGGCATCTGGCTTGGCCTGGTTGCCGCCGCCGTCATCACATATGGGGGCTATTTGATGATGGGCGAAGATGACCCCTCGCCGGAGCTTGGGGGCTATCAGCCGCCCGCTTCCTCCACTCCCGTGCCACCCACGCCACCGGCAGCGCCATCCGCAGCGGCTGCTGCCGAGCCGCCGCTGCCCCCGTCTGCGCCGTCTGGCACGGGCCTCTAGTCGCCGTTTCCTGCATTTGGCCGCGTCTGCGGAGCGTCCTGGGCGGCGCTCCGTAGAATGCGGCCCTCGTGATCGACCGCGACGAAGTCCTCCACGTTGCGCGCCTCGCGCGCCTCGAGCTCGCCGACGAGGAGGTGGAGCCGATGGCGCGTGAGCTCTCCGCGGTGCTCGACCATGTCGCGAAGATCTCAGAGCTCGACCTCGACGGTGTGCAGCCCACCACCCACGTCGCCGATGTGACGGGCCGTTTGCGCGCGGATGAGCCACGCCCCTCGCTCCCGCGCGAGGTCGTGCTCTCCCAAGCGCCCGCCGTCAGCGGCGAGGGCTTTCTCGTCCCCTCACCCCAGGCCTGAGATGGACTGGATTTCCGCAACGCTCCGTGGGGGCGCGAACGTGAGGTGGTGGGTGTGAGCGCCACCAACCTGCTCGACCTCACAGCCGCCGCGGCGACTCGCGCCCTCGATGCTGGAGAGATTGGCGCCGCCGAGCTGTTTGACGCCTACGTCGCCCGCGCGCGCGAGGACCGGCTCAACTGCTTTACCTGGGTCGCCGACGGCCCACCGCCGCCACCCCCATCCGGCTCGGCCCTCGGTGGCGTTCCGCTGGCGGTGAAGGACCTCTTCTGCACCGAGAGCGTCCCCTCCCAGTCGGGGTCGCGCGTCCTCGAGGGGTATCTGCCTCCTTACACCGCCACCGCCGTAGAGCGCTTGCAGGCAGCCGGTGCGACCCTTCTTGCGAAGACCAACCAAGACGAGTTCGCGATGGGCTCCTCCAACGAGAACTCCGCTTACGGTGCGGTGCTGAATCCGTGGGACCCCACGCGTGTTCCCGGTGGCTCCTCGGGAGGGAGCGCCGCCGCGGTGGCCGCGGGTCTCGCTCCGTGGGCGCTCGGCACCGACACCGGGGGGTCGATCCGCCAGCCTGCTGCCCTCTGCGGCATCGTGGGGTTGAAGCCCACTTACGGCGCCGTCTCCCGCTACGGGATGATCGCGTTTGCCTCCTCGCTCGACCAGGCCGGGCCGTTGACCCGCGATGTCACCGACGCCGCGCTCATGCTCCGCCACATGGTGGGGCGCGACGAGTGCGACGCCACCTCGCTCCAGTTCCCCCACGAGATCTCGCTACCGTCCGCGGAGAGTCTCGAGGGCGTGCGGCTCGGTGTCCCCGAGGAGTTGACCGGCGAGGGCATCGAAGCGGGGGTGCTGCAACGCTTCGAGGAGGCACTCTCCCAGGCCGAGGCGCTGGGAGCGAGCGTCGAGCGGGTGCATCTCCCACATGCACCGCATGCGCTCTCCGCCTATTACGTGATCGCACCAGCCGAGTGCTCCTCCAACCTAGCCCGCTTCGACGGCGTGCGCTACGGGCTGCGCGCAGAGGGCGTGCGTGACCTGGCGGGTATGTACACGCAGACGCGTCACGATGGCTTTGGGGCGGAGGTCAAGCGGCGCATCATGCTCGGCGCCTACGCGCTCTCCTCCGGTTACTACGACGCTTACTACGGCCGCGCTCAGCGTGTGCGCACGAAGATCGTCGAGGACTTCCACGCCGTCTTCGAGAAAGTCGATTTCGTCGTCACCCCCACGAGTCCCACGGTGGCCTTCGAGCTGGGTGCCAAGACCGGCGACCCACTCTCGATGTATCTCAACGACTTCTGCACTGTCCCCATGTCACTTGCCGGCATCCCCGCGATCTCGATTCCCTGCGGCCTGGCTGGTGTCGAGCAAGGCCTTGGGCCAAACGGGGCGGGGCTGCCCGTCGGCCTGCAGCTCGCCGGCCCCGCCTTCAGCGAGAACCGATTGCTCGATGCTTCCCACGCGCTCGAGCGGGCGCTTGCATTCGACGCCACCCCGGCACGCGTATGACCACCTACGAGCCGGTCATCGGCCTTGAGATCCACATCCAGCTTGCGACCCGCACGAAGATGTTCTGCGGTTGTGAGCTCTCCTTCGGGGAGTCCCCCAACACACGTACCTGTCCGGTGTGCCTCGGGTTGCCCGGGGCGCTTCCCGTCGCCAATGCCCAGGCGATCCACTTCGGCCTGATGATCGGCCTCGCCGTTGGCTCGCAACTCGCGCCACGGTCGATCTTCCACCGCAAGAACTACTTCTACCCCGACCTCCCCAAGGGGTACCAGATCTCCCAGTTCGACGAGCCCCTCTGCCTGGGAGGGCAGCTCGCGGATGTGCGCATCCACCGGGTGCACCTGGAGGAGGATGCCGCCAAGCTCGTCCACGTCGGCGCATCCGGTCGCATTCACGCCTCCGATGCCTCGATCGTGGACTTCAACCGCGGCGGCACCCCGCTCGCGGAGATCGTCACCGAGCCCGATATCCACACCGCCGAGCAGGCGGGGGAGTGGTTGCGGCTGCTACGCACCACGATGCGCCAGCTTGGGGTGAGCGACGTGAATATGGAGGAGGGGTCGCTGCGCTGCGACGCCAACATCTCCGTCCGTCCAGCGGGCGCGGCCGAGCTGGGCACGAAGACAGAGCTCAAGAACATGAACTCCTTTCGTTTCATCGAACGGGGTATTCGTGCGGAGATCGCCCGCCAAGAAGCGATCCTCGACGGTGGCGGCAGGGTCACCCAGGAGACGCTCCACTACGACCCCGATTCCGGCCGCATCACCTCCCTGCGCTCAAAGGAGGAGGCTCACGATTACCGTTACTTCCCCGAGCCCGACCTCGTGCCGATTGCGGTCGAGGAGACGATGCTCGACGCTGCCCGTGCGGCCATGCCCGAGTTGCCGGCCGCGCGTGCCGAGCGCTTCGAGCGGGAGGTGGGGTTGAGTGCGGACATCGCTCAGCGGCTCGCCTTTCGCGCCGAGCTGGGGGACTACTTCGAGCGGGCCCTCGCCGCCGAGGTTGACCCATCGCCGCCGCCGCAGACGCTCGCCAACTGGATCGTGGCAGACCTACTCTCGCGTCTTTCCGATGCGGAGGGGGCGGGGGATCCAAATCAATCGCTTGTCAACCCGACCGCGCTGGCGGCGTTGTGCGGGCTCGTCGCCGCCAAGCGCGTATCTGTAGGCGCCGCCCGTCAGGTGCTCGACCGCCTCGTCTCAGACGGTGGCGATCCGCTAGCGATTGTCGAGACCGAGGGCCTGGAGGCCCTTGGCGGGGGAGACGAGTTGGCGGGGGTCGTGGCTGCGGCCATAGCAGCCAACGAAGATGCCGCGGAGAAGATCCGCGCGGGCAACCCCAAGGCGATCGGACCCATAGTCGGGTATGTCATGCGCGAGACCAAGGGCCGTGCCGACGGCGGCGAGGTCACGCGGCTTGTCAACGAGCAGCTCGGCGTCGTCTGATTCGCCTTGCGTGCGTGCGGGAAACCTCGCACTCGCGACACCTCCTGCGGGCACATTTTGGACTTCGGTCCAAAGGCGCGAGGCCAGTGCAACGCCAATATGTGGACCATGAACAGGCCAATCTCAAATTCGATGACTCCACCCCGGCGGTTTCTCCTGCTGCCGGAGGACGCCACGGACGTTCCCGGCCAGGGGCCTCGTATCCGACGTTACCGCCTCACAAGCGTCGGACGCTCCCACGGTCTCGACCGACCGCCGGCGCCCTGCTCGGGCAGTGTGCCGCGGGTCACGTGATCCGAGTGGGTGGGTGTGTAGAGCCACAAACCTCACCCCGGGTCCCCTCTTCGGGGTGACTGGGCGCGGCCGGACAGGATCTCAGCC
>JBOGYB010000169.1:0-4707 GCA_050696555.1 Solirubrobacteraceae bacterium
GCTCAGCGTCGAGCGCTGCACGCTCTCCGCTCTGCGTGGGATTCTCGCCAACTCCGGCTGCGCCAACGCCGCTACCGGCAAACGGGGGATGGAAGACGCCGCCAAGACCCAGGGCGCGGCGGCGATGGCGCTCGGGCTCGATCCCTCCGAGGTGCTGCTCGGCTCCACCGGGGGCATCTCCGACTACCTCCCGGTCGACAAGGTGCTGCGCGGGATACTCGCCGCCAGCCGCGAGCTCTCGCAATCCGGCGACGTGAGCTTTCAGAAGGCGATCCAAACCACCGATGCCTTCGAGAAGCGCGCCAACCTCTCCCTCTCGCTCCCCTCGGGCGATGTGCGGTTGAGCGCGCAGTGCAAGGGCGCCGGCATGATCTCCCCGCGCTTCGCCACGATGTTCTGCTTTGTCGAGACGGACGCTCAGCTTGCCCCTGAGACGGTCGAGCTGCTGCTGTCGGTGTGTTTGAAGCGCTCCTTCGATCGCTGCTCGGTCGATGGTCAGCTCTCCACCAACGACACCGCCGCCCTTATCTGCTCGGGCTCGAGCGGCGTCGTCATCGCTCCCGAGAGCGAGGATGAGCTGCGCTTCGGCGAGGCCCTCGATGCGCTCATGCGCCAGCTCGCGATTTTGATGGTGGCCGACGGCGAGGGCGCCGGGCGGATCGCCCGCGTTGTCGTGCGTGGGGGGGAGCAGACCCGCGTCGACACCGCCGCGCGCGCCGTCGCCAACTCTCCGCTCGTGAAGGCCGCCCTGCACGGCGCCGACCCCAACTGGGGACGCATCGTCCAAGCCGTCGGCGGCGCGCTCGGATCCGCTGGGCTAGGTGGGGGACACCTCCCCCTTGACGTCTTCATCGAGGGAATCCAAGTTTGCTCCGCCGGTGCTGCCATCGACTGCGACGAGTCCACCCTGGCCGACGCTGTCAAGGGCAAGGAGATCGAATATGAGATCACCCTCCCCGGCGAGGGCGCCGAGACCGAGGTCTTCTTCTCCGACCTCTCCCACGAGTACATAACCATCAACGCCGACTACACGACATGAACACGTATGGCTGCGCTGGGCGTTGTCCTCGGTCGCTCACGTGCAAGAGCACGCCACGCTCCCTGCGTCCTAGCCCAGCTTGCCCTACGTGCCCATGTCGGGCGGACGAGTTAAACGATCGAAGGGCAATTCCATGCGCGATGTAGCCACGCTCCTTGAGGCCCTCCCCTACATCAGGGAGTTCCACTCCAAGACGGTCGTCATCAAGTATGGCGGCGCGGCGATGGAGGACCCCGACCTGCGCGAGGAGTTCGCCCGCGATGTGGTGCTGCTCAAGTATGTCGGCCTCAACCCGATCGTCGTCCATGGGGGTGGTCCCGACATCACCTCCTACATGGAGCGCCTCGGTCTGCCGGTTGAGTTCGTGGGGGGGTTGCGTGTGTCCGATCCCGCCACCGTGGAGGTCGCGAAGATGGTGCTCGTCGGCAAGGTCAACAAGGAAATCGTGTTGCGGCTGGGGCGTCACGGACAGCCGGCCGTGGGTCTCTGTGGAGATGACGGCTCACTGTTCAGGGTTGCCCGTCGCGAGGGTCCCGAGGGCGAGGACATCGGCTTCGTCGGCTCCATCGAACGGGTCAACGTTGACGTGCTCCACCACGTCGCCCTCGACTACATCCCCGTCATCGCCTCCGTCGGCGCCGACCGCGACGGCAACTCCTACAACGTCAACGCCGACGAGGCCGCCGGCGCGGTTGCCGGCGCGCTTGGCGCCTACAAGATCGTCTTCCTCACCGACGTCCCCGGCTGGCTTGCCGACCCTGAGAAGCCCGATTCGCTGATCGGCCAGGCCACGGCCACCGAGGTCGATGCGCAACTCCCCTCCCTCCAGGGGGGGATGCGCCCCAAGCTCGCCGCGTGTGTCCAAGCGATCAACGGGGGCGTCAACTCCGCCCACATCATCGACGGCCGCATACCCCACTCGCTGCTGCTCGAGCTCTTTACGGATGCCGGGATCGGCACGAAGATCCAAGCTTCCGCATGAGTCTCGCGGAGCTGCAAGAGCTGGAGCGGGCGCACGTCATCCCCTCCTACAACCGGCTCCCCGTCGAGTTCGTTCGCGGCGAGGGCACCCGGCTGTGGGACGCCGATGGCGTCGAGTACCTCGATTTCCTCTGCGGCATCTCTGTCACCTCGCTGGGGCACTGTCACCCGCGGGTAGTGGCGGCCGTCCGCGAGCAGGTGGGCAAGCTGACGCACACGAGCAACCTCTTCTACACAGAGCCGGCGATGCTCCTCGCCCAACGCCTCTCCGAGTCGAGCCTCGGCGGGAAGGTCTACTTCTGCAACTCCGGCGCGGAGGCCAACGAGGCCGCCATCAAGCTCGCGCGCAAGGCCAAGCGCGCGGGGGACATAGTCACCGTCCACAACGGCTTTCACGGCCGCACCTACGGCGCCCTCTCCGCCACCCCCCAGGAGTCCAAGCAGGCGCCGTTTGCCCCACTGGTTCCTGGTTTCCGCGCGGTCCCCGCAGAGCCTGAGGCGCTCGCCGCCGCCGTCGACGACCGCACCGCCGTCGTGATGCTCGAGCCGATCCAGGGGGAGTCGGGGGTGAACGTCCTCTCCCCAGAGCTCCTCGCTTGTGCGCGCGAGGCTTGTGACAGGCATGGCGCCGCACTCATCTTCGACGAAATCCAGTGCGGCATGGGTCGTACAGGCACGCTGTGGGCCTACGAGCAAATCGATGTCCTCCCCGACGCGATCACCTCCGCCAAGGCTCTCGCCGGAGGGTTGCCGATGGGCGCGCTCGTCACCGCCCCCCACCTTGCGGATGTGCTCCAACCCGGCGATCACGGCTCCACGTTCGCGGGTGGCTCGCTAATCGCCGCCGCCGCGCTCGCCGCGCTGGATGAGACCGACAGCGATGCGCTGCTCGCAAACGTGCGCGAGCAGGGGGCACGGCTTGCCGAGCGGCTCGCCCACCTCCCGCACGTGCTCTCCGTTCGCGGGCGGGGCCTGATGCTCGCTTGCGAGGTCGATGTCTCTGCGCCCGATGTCGTGCGTCGCGCATTGCTCGAGCAACGGCTCATAGTCAACGCCACCGGCCCCACCACGGTGCGGCTGCTGCCCCCCCTTACGATCTCCCGCGAGGAGGTCGACGAGGCACTTGCGCGGCTGGGCGCCGCGCTCGATGGATAGGCTTCCGCGCCGTGACACCCCTCCCCGACAACCTCCCCCCGCCAACCGCCTCCTACGAGGCCGACCCCGAGAACGTCAACCGTGTGTTGCTGCTCTACTCGGGTGGCCTCGACACGAGTGTGATGCTCAAGTGGATCCAGGACTCCTACGACGCCGAGGTGGTGTGCCTCACAGTCAACCTCGGCCAGCCCGGCGAGGACTATGCGGTGATCGAAGACAAGGCACGACGGCTCGGGGCGCTGGAGTGCCACGTCGTGGACGCCCGCGAGGAGTTCGCCCGCGAGTACGTCACCCCCTCGATCAAGGCCAACGCGCTCTATGGGGGCGGCTACCCGCTGTTCACCGCGCTCGGCCGCCCGCTGATCGCCAAGCTCGCCGTCGAATACGCTCGCAAGACTCGCTGCGACACGATCGCCCACGGGTGCACAGGTAAGGGCAACGATCAGGTGCGCATCGAGGCGACGGTCGCCACGCTTGCCCCCGAGCTACGCACGATCGCTCCCGTGCGCTCCTGGCAGATGGGCCGCGAGGAGGAGATCGCCTACGCAAACGAGCACGGCATCCCCATCAAGGCCTCTCCTGGCTCGGGCTCCGAGCAGGCGCCCTACTCGATCGACGACAACCTCTGGGGCCGCTCCTCGGAGGGACGTTGGATCGAGGATCTCGACCACCCCCCCGACGACGACGTCTTCCAGCTCATCACCCCTCCGGAGCGCGCCCCCGAGGAGGGGGAGACGGTTGCGATCGAGTTCGACCGCGGTGTGCCGGTGGGCCTGGGCGGCGAGCGCATGGGGCTGGTCGCGCTGCTCGAACGCACAGCAGAGATCGCCTCCCGTCACGGGGTGGGCATCGTCGACCACATCGAGGACCGCATCGTGGGGTTGAAGGTGCGCGACATCTACGAGACCCCCGCCGCCGCCGTCATCCTGCCCGCGCACCAGGAGCTGGAGAAGCTCGTGTGCACGATCCACCAGAACCAGTTCAAGGCCTCGCTCGACCGCCAGTGGGCCTACCTTGTGTACGCCGGGTTGTGGTGGGAGCCGCTACGCGCCGACCTCGACGCCTACATGGAGTCCGTCAACTCCCAGGTCACCGGCACGATCGGCGTCAAGCTCTACAAGGGTCACGCCCGCGTCGTCACCCGTTCCTCCCCCAACGCCGTCTACGACCAGGCGCTTGCCTCCTTCGGCGAGTCGGGAGGCCTCTTCTCGCAGACCGCCTCCCCCGGCTTCATCGAGCTGTGGTCGCTGCAGTCGCGCATGGCCTGGCGTCTGCGCAACAGCTAACACACGCCGTCCGGGAGCCCCTGACTCCCTCCGCTCCTTTGCCTCCCCACGGCGCCTCCGGCGCCGTCCGGGAGCCCCTCTAGGCTCAGGGGCCGATGATCGAAGAGAGCGAGACGCCCGACATCGGTGCGCCTGTGGAGCCCGCGGACGTGCTGGCCGCGCGCCGCGCGCGCCGCGCGCAGGAGGGCGATCCGGCGGTGATGCGCCGCGCCGAGGCTGCCGAGGCCGCGGTGCGCAACCTCGAGA
>JBOGYB010000170.1:0-4666 GCA_050696555.1 Solirubrobacteraceae bacterium
GTCCCCGCCGGGCTGACCTTCGAACCGTACGCCGAGGAGGTATCCGCCGACGATGATCTTCCAGTCCTCGAAACCCGGGATCGCATGGGATTGCGCCGCCGGCGGGACGTCCGTGCGCCAATCGTCCGGTATTTTCTGGTCGAGCTTGCAGGCGGCCGCGAAGAACGACGTGACGGAGATGGGCTTTCCGCCGTTCCCGAACTGGTAGTTTTGTGCGTCGCCTGGGGTGCGATTCTTGCGTCGAGCATCTCGCTGACGAGCACTGAGTTGTCCTGGTGTTCCAGCTTGCTTGGATCGGCCTAGGCACCAATAGGCCCATACGTATGCGCAAAACTCCCCAACCAATAGGGGCCTCTCTGAATCAAGCGAAGGTTTAAAGCCTTCCACGTTACTCCCGAATCATGTCGACCCACACTCTCCGCATCCCAAGCTTGACGCCGAGGACCTGGAACAACCAACCCGTGTTCTACATACCGGACAAGATCCGGGCCTCAAGCGTATACCGGGCACAACTCGAAGGACGACTCGCAGAACGTGAAGAGGCGCCGCGCTTGGATGGCCACAGGCTCGACGGCACGCTTCCCATCGACAGGAAAAATCACTTTCTCTTGACGCTACGAAAAAGCGGCTCGCGGTATACGTTCAGGCTCACGATTCGACCAGAGCCACCCATTCACGAAATCCTCGCTCGACCACCAGGACCAGGGTGGGAGTCCTACTTCGGCTACGCTGCGGACCTCCGGTATAAGCGGCTCGACGGACTCCTCCGGACCATCGATGATCGGCTTCTTAGGAGTGCCGGTGCCGGGGAAAACAAGCCTGATTGGCGATGGGATCGACCACCTCCGCAGGATGCTAATGACATCTCGGCACGCGCAAACCTCATCATTCAAATTCCGACAAAACCAAATTGCCACAGACCCCAACTCGTCGATCTCGTCAATGATCTCACGGGACGCGACCATCTCCTGGGCCACCTCGGACTCGGCGATCACGACAAGTACGACCCGTTTCAGCTCACGGTCTGGTACCGCCCCCAGCACTCGCCCTCTCGGCCGATACCACATCAGCGCATCCCCTCCGCACGGCACCCTCTCGTGTGAGTCGCTCCTTGCCTTCTTGCTCACGACGGATCGTGAGACCGTCCCACCCCGATCGTGAGACTGCGGGGAAGAGGTCTCAGGATGACAGGTTCATGCTCACTGCATGAAAGAAGCAAAGATCCCCACAAGCGATCGGTCCGATCTGCATCGAGAAGCAACTCTGCAGGACCCAGCACAGTTCAAGGAGGTCCTCGCGGTTGCGGGATATCGAGTCTTCTTTGATGAGGCTGACTATTGGGTCCTCACCCGTCCTTTTGGATTGCGGGTCGTTCTCGTGAAATTTCCGCATGCGCGCGCTGTCTTGAGGTGGCCACCCCCCGTGGCGCCGAAGGAAGACGAACTATGAACAGCGGAGTTCATAGCGTCTCGAACAGCGCAAGAAGGACGGAGGAGTGATGGAACTGCAGCGTGACCATTTTCGCGACGGGTTGTTTTTCGTCTGCCCGAATTCCTCGTGTGGCGCGATCGTCCTGCCGCCCCAGCGCCCGGGTGACACCTTCACCTTCGTCGACCCCTCGACGCGGATTGGAGCGAGCGCGTCGTGTCCGCTGTGCCTCGCTCTCGCAGTGCAGACCATGACGCCGTCAGCGCATGTGTGCGCCCGCTCGACGCCCGAGGAATCAGTGAGCCTTCTCTCTTCGGTTCCTGAAGACACCCTCGAAAGGAGATGTTGAATGTCTCTTGATCCTGCCTGGTATGGCCGCGACCGCGCGACGGTGAAGTCTGTCTTCCGTGGGCAAGCTCGCAATATTCACCTCGTCGGTAGACCCTGGGATCGGTGGGAGTCGTACGGTGCCGATCTGCCTCTGGCGAATTGGTTCATCCGTGCCTTCTACCCGGTCGATTATCCCTACCATTCGCCACACGTCACCCTCAGCCCAGCACCAGCAAGCAGACATTATTACGATCACCACGAGGGCCTCGGACTCGGGCCGACGCTCTGCTATCTCCGACCAAGCGAGTGGTCACCGCAATACACGATGGCAACCGCCCTCTGGATAACGATCCGGTTTCTGAACCAGTTTGAGAACGGTCTCGTGGACTAGCCCGCGAGGCAGAAAGGGAGGAAGACGTGACTTTTGCCACCACAGCAACCCAGGACACCGAGGAACGCACGCCCACGCGCGACGCTACCAACCCTGTACCAATAGTCCGCGTCCCGCACACGACCTACGCCGCGCTCCAGCGCATTTGCGCCCAGGCGCATGATCGCGGGACCGAGACGCATTTCTATCTGCTCGGCGAACGAACGCCCGACACCATCACCATCTTAGAAGTGGTCCGTGCCGGCACCCCAATCGAACACGCGGCCTTCACCCAGCCCGACTACGAGGCAGCACCCGAAGCGCTCGCCCCTTACCTTCGCGACGGCCACACGCAGCTCGGCGAAGGCCACCTGCACCCGGACGACCTACTCGGTCCCTCCAGCGGTGATCGCCGCACGCTCCGGTCCATCGATCGCGAGCGCTTCCCCGGATACGTCTGCCTCGTCGCCACCTACATGCACAAGAACGGCCTTGCCCTGACCGCACACAGCGTGACCCTCAACGGTGACCTACAGGAGCACGCGGTGCACGTCCTCCCAGACGAGCACGTCACGAGCCACCTCTTTTATAACCCGCTCGTCCCGGCACATCGATCCAACATCGCAATCGCCATTTTCGGTCTCGGCAGCGGGGGATGCCACGTCGCACTCCAGCTCAGCAAGCACAACCCCCGAGCGATCACATTGGTCGACAACGACCGATTCGAAGAACGGAACATCCAGCGCCATCTGGCCGACCGACGCAGCATCGGCCATCACAAGACCGCGTGGATGAAACGATTTCTCCAGCAGCGAGGGACCACCACAACCATCAAGACGTCCAACCGCCAAGTCAACCCACAGAACCGCGCATGGCTCGACAAGACCATTGCCTCGCACGACCTCATCGTCAACGCCACCGGCCACCCGGTCGCGAGCAACCTCATCAGTGAAGCAGCACGCCGCGTCAATCGCACCGTCCTCCACGCCGGCGCCTTCCCGAAAGGAAAAGGCGGCTTCGTCTTCCGACAACTCGGAGACGCAACCGCGCCGTGCTACGCATGCCTCTTCCACCTCACCAAACAAACAACGAACGACAACGCCGAGACGCTCGACCAACTCACGCGCGACTATGGCTTCACCCCCGAGGAGCTCGCCGGACACATCGGCCTCTGGACCGACGTCACGATGATCAGCACCCTCCACGCCAAGATCATCCTGGAAACCCTCAAACGCGACCCGACACCAAAGGACGCCAACCTGTGGATCGTCGACAACCACCACCTCACCATCACCCACTACCGCGGCGCCCAAGACCCCAACTGCACCACCTGCCACCCAGCACAGTTCGGACACGAGGACGCGATGACCGCGACCCTCGATGCATAAGAAAGGAGTCCACCCATGGTCCGCGAAATCCCGCTACTCGACCTCACAAAAGGACAAGCTGGCGTCCTCCAAGGAAATCATGACGACCGGGTCGTGAACAACCGCACCGTCATGATCGACCCGCGCTCGGGCAGAGAATTCCCGCAGGGCGAGTACGTCGGCAACCTCCCCCAGGACGGCGTCGTCCAGATTCCTCGCACCACGTGGTACACGGCGGGCCCCCGCGGGCCCGCCACCCACACCAGGCAGCATCACTGGAGCGTCTCGTGAACTCCCTCAAGATCCCAGCCCAGACCATCGTGCTTCTTGCCGGGTTGAATCTCGCGCAGGCCTTCGCACAATCCTCGGGCGCCCCCCTCTCCGTCCAACGAGTGCTGGCGCTCCTTGAGCCGTGGCGATTCACAATCTTCGTGCTCATGTTCTTGCTGTGCGCCCACCGAAAGCGCCTCTTTTCCCTTGCCTGGCTTGGCTTCATCGTGCTCTGGACGTGGGGGACGGCGTCGCACGATTTTGTAGCGTTGCTCATGCCCGTCGCTGCCGCGATCGGCCTCGCCGCGCTCGTCAACGCCGAACGACCACACACGCCCAGCCAACCATCAGTTGAACGGGAGATCGAACATGTCGACGAACCACCCGAACGAGCCCATCAACCCCTACCAGGAGGCCGCCCCGACCGAATCATCTACCTCGCCCCGCCAAGAACACCGCGAGGCGCGCCGCATCGTGATCCGCGGCCAGGATGGTACGACCAACACGATTAACCAACTCCAGGAAGCCGTGATCCTCAATCCGGCAACCGGCGAACGCACCTTCCTCAGCTCTGCCGAACTCTATGAGACGGCCGACCACCGCCTCATCCTCGACCCCGAACACACGCCGCTCTTTTCTTGCGTCGGCCCTTGCAAGCGCGCAGCGCTCTCCAGCAACGCGATCGTGCTCTGCACCGGTTGCCACCTTCCGTCCTGTGTCCCCTGTTCGACCGCCACGACGCTCAAAGGTGAAGCCGTGACTCTTTGCTCTGCCTGCGAGCGTGCCACGCGCTGGAAACGCTTCCGAGAATGGCTGTGCTCCACCGAATAAAGCGCGTCGACGAGCGCGCCTGGCAAGACACCCAGCGCCTGAGCGAGACGTTCGACTTGGGCCGCCACGA
>JBOGYB010000171.1:0-4645 GCA_050696555.1 Solirubrobacteraceae bacterium
GGTATGGCCAGAGCCGCAAGGGCTCCTGCCCCCAACAGGGTTGCGCCGACGCGGGCGCCGACCGCGAGTCGCGGTGAGTGGCGTGGGGAGCTCGTGGTGGCCTGTTGCCGTGGCCTCCCCTCGGGAGCCTGCGGGCGAGGGGCCGAGCCGATGGAGGTGGCGGCGCCCGCGAACGAGAGGGCGGTTACGCTCAGGGCGGGGAACTCCCAGAGCCAGTCGACCGAGCCGTGGACGAGCCACACGACGAGCGGTAGCAGAGCGATGGCGGCGCTCACTCGCTCCGCATGGGGTTTGCGTGGTTTCGCCCGGGAGGCGAGCAGAACCGCCAGTAGGAAGAGCGCAAACAGGAGCGCCCCCACCAGGCCCGTGTGGGTGAGCAGTCGCAGCTCGATCGAATGCGTCCAACGGGGCTCCTGATCGGTGTGCCGTTCGCGCAAGTACGGGGCGGCGAAGTTGTCCTGCCCGATCCCTGCCAGCGGGTGTCGGCTGAATTCGTGGAGTGCCACTCGCCAGAAGTCAACGCGCTGACTCCCCAAGGTGGTGAAGCGGGAGGACTCGTTGGCGGTGTTGTTGGTGTTGGCAAATGAGCTCCATGCACGTTCGACCCGCGCCAGGGGATGACCGTGCGTAGCGGCTAGTCCACCCGCGATGGCGGCGAGGACCGCCACGAGGGCGGCGGCTGAGCCCACTCGCCTGAGGCGTGCTTGTGCCGTCTGATTCAAGGACATGCGCCGGTCGACGATCACTGCGAGTGTGAGGACGAACACGAGGGCTGCATCGGCGATCAGCATCGCGTGCACCGCATGGGTGGACTGGCGATGCAGGATCTCCCCGAGGCGCGGTTCGGCGAGCGCGACACCGCCCGTGGTGGCACGGCCGTAGACGTGCAACAGCGTCGGTGCGATGGCGGCCGTGGCGATGGCCGGTCCGAGCGCGAACACGAGCAAACGCAGTCGGTTGGGGACCAGCAGCAGCGCGAGCAGGAGGATGATCGGCGCCGTGAAGAGCCACCCGCGGCTCTGTCCCAGGACAGCAAGCTGAAGGCACAGCGCCGCAAGGGTGATGCCCGCCACCCGCAACGCCGGTTGGACCCACCGGCCCGAGCAGAGCGCGACGGCGGTGATCGCGGTCACCATGAACATCGCGGCGTCGGCGTTGTAGTAGCCAAGCGGGTAGGAGAGGCGCGCGTTCAGGAAGAGGGCCGCGGGGTTCGCGAGCGCGGCGACCCGGATCGCTGTGATCAGCGCAAGCGCTCCCAGCGCGGCGACGAGCATCCCCAGGGCGACTTTCACCGACCAGTCGCGCCACGGGAGGATTGCGAACGTGAGGAAGGCGGCGAAGTAGACAAGCGCACGACCGCTCCCAAGGAAAGCTGCGCCTTGGTCATGCGCCCACGTGACAGACAGGAAGGACCACACTACGTACAGGCCGAACGCTGCGCACGCGACCTTCGTCCAGCGCGCGAGATTCACCTTGCCGACGGCGACCGCTGTGGCGCACAAGAGGCCGACGATCATCAGGCCCCCGAGGTACCACGGGTCCGGTTCGTAGCCCGCGCCGAGGGTGGGGGCGGATTCGTAGCCCCCACCGGTTGCCGCCCAGGCGGTTATTACGGCGATGGTGACGCCCGCGGGCACCAGTGGCGTGCCTTCGGCACGCAGGCGGGCGGTGAGCTTGGTGGTGGCGGGCACGGCCGACATCCTCCCGCAGAGATCAGATGCTCAGCGCAAGGTTGGTTGCTTTTGCTCCCGATGTTCGGGTGCGGCTCAGGAGCCGAACGGAGTGACCGGGATATCTCGTGGGCGGCTCAGGGAGAAGGCCGGGGAGGCATTGCCCCCGCTCCTGGCTGCGCGCAGCTTGGCGCTCTTGGGACTGGCAGTGCGCGGCAGCAGGGGGGTTGCGGTGAAGATGCCGTTCCGATCTGTGTTGAGCGTGGTGAGCGTTCGCCAACTTGTCCCTTCAAGCCACTGGACCTGAACGCGGCCGGGGACCCCGGCCGGTGTGCGCCCCCACACGAGCACATGACGGCGCTGGGCGGTGTAGGCCACGAATGGGAAGCGGAACGCCGATGCGGCGGGCTTGGGCGGACTGCAGGAGAGGCTGCCGGGGCAGTAGTAATAAAGCCCGGACTGGAACAGCGACACGTTGAGTGGGTCGTCGGCGAGCCGGAACCACGTGAACATCGAGATCTTGGCGCGCCAGGCGCGATAGATCGCTTCGGCGACCCAACGACGCTGAAGGCCTATGGGCACCCCGTGGGGGTCGGGGGGGTTGCTGTCCCAACTGAACTCGCTCACCCAGACCTGGGCGGGGTGAGGGGATACGAGCCCTCCCAGCCTTTGGGCGGCCTGGACGGTGGAGGTGAGCGATTGGAGATTCGCGATCCACACGTTGTCGGGGTTGGCGGGCATGGTGGACGGCCCGCCTGATGTGTATGGGTGGACGCTCCAGATGTCCACGTTGACTTTGGTTTTGCATACGAGACGCGGTTTTGACCCGGGTGAGATGCAGAAGAGACGGCGTGTGAAGTCGAGCGGAGCGATTGCGGTGATGCCAGGACGCCGTATTCCGTTCGGGAAAAGGGCTCCACCGATGACGAGGTTGTCGGTGTGCGCTCCGTGGACGATCGAGGCAAACTCGTTCAACATCGTTCGGTAGGTGTCCACCGAGACGAACGAATCCCCTTCGATCTGGGGTTCGAGGAAGAGGCTCACGTTCGGCTCGTTCCAGGCTTCCCAGTACGAGACCCGAGGGACCCCTGGGTGGCTTCCGTCGTAGTGGGTTGCGATCGCGTGCACGAACATGCCAAAGGCGTTCAGATCGGGGTGGGTTTGAGAGGCGCCGGCCGGCGACCTCGCCCAGGTTGGGGGTTCGAGGACGTCGATGACCGGTGTCAGCCCGTGGGCGATTGCTTCGGAGATCGCCCAGTCGAGGTGTTTCCATTGATAGGCCGGATCTTCGGGATTTGCGGGGTCAAAGCCGGGAGGAGGGTTGGCGGGCGCGATGCTCTCCCAGGCAACCGCCAGCTTCAAGAATTGAGCGCCGAGGCTCTGGGTCCGCGTGACCACGGCTTCTCCGTCGGGGTAGCTCGCGAGCCCTGTCTTCAACTCGACGCCGTAGGCGGCGGCACGGTCGGTTGTCGGCATGGAGGAGAGCGCGGTGAGGGCGAGTAGGGCCAGCAGCGCGCCTCGCGCCGAGTTATGTCTGCGTCGGTGGTGTGTGAGGGAGGGGAGGCTCAGAAGCAACGGACGCGCAGGCGGATCGATACTGGTGGTGGGCCCACCGATTGCAACACGGGTGCAGGAGCAACGGTTCTGTGTCGCGTATCGAGCATAGAGCCTGGTGTGGGGGTGGGCGCCGGTTGAAAGTGCTACCGCGAAGTGGCGGCGGCCACGTCGAGCAACCCTGCGCCATAGAGCGAGCGATCCCCAGGCCCGCCGAGCTTGCGCGCCGTAGCCTTTAGCCGCGCGGCGATCTGCGCAGGGGAGGGTTTGCGCCCGAGGACGCGGGCGGCGATGACAAGCGCTGTGGCGGCAGCGACATGGGGGGTGGCCATCGAGGTGCCTTCATACCCTCCGGGGAAGCCGAACACGCGGGGGGATGCGCCGGTGAAGGTCATCTGGAAGATGTCGCGGCCCTCCGGGAGTTCGGGGTTGCAGTTGGGGTCGGAGGGGAGGGCGGCGTCGGGGCCTCCGCCGGGGGCCACCAGGGTAATGTGGTGGCCGTAATTGGAATAGCTCGCCAGGCACCCGTGTTCGGTGGTGGCGCCCACCGCGATCACGTGAGGGGCGCGGGCGGGGTAGGGGATGGAGGTGCTCCCCTCGTTCCCCGCCGCCGCCACCACGGTGACACCACGGCGGTAGGCGAAGCGCAGGGCTTCCATCAGCTCGGGGATGTCGGAGGCGGATACTTCGGAGGAGAACTCGAGGCTGAGGTTGATGACGCGGGCGTGGTGGCGCACCGCGAAGCGCACTCCTTCGGCGATCACCGAGGCGTCGCCTTCGCCGGAGGCGTCGAGCACCCGGACGGGCATGACGCGGGCGTCGTAGGCGAGGCCGGTGAGGCCGTAGCCGTTGTTGGTGGCCTCGGCGATGGTGCCCGCCACGAAGGTGCCGTGGCCGTTGTGGTCGTTTGCGAAGGGGGCGCGGGAGATGAAGTCGTGGCCTTCCACGAACGTGTACTTGTGGAAGTCGGGGGAGCGGCGGTATTTGCCGTGGTTGGCGTAGGCGACGCCGGTGTCGAGCACAGCCACCACCACGTTCGCGCCGCCGGGGGCGCCGTCGGCTAACACGTTGGCCCACGCTTGCGGGGCGTTCACGCCGAAGGGACCGGAGAAGTTCCATTGCAGCTGCTGCCAGTCCCCGGGGGTGTGTGAGAGGCCGGGATCGTCGGGGACCGACAGGGAGGTGGAGTGGGCGACATAGTCGGGGACCGCCCACACCACTCTCTTCTCGGAGCGGAGCTTCGCGAGTGTGGACCCGACGGTGGCTCCCGGGGGAACGTTCAGGACGCGGGTGGTGGGGGGGTCTTCTGCGCCTTCGCTCGAATCGGAGGGAGTGGAGGAGGTGTGGGCCGTGGAGGAGGAAGGGGTGGAGTATTTCACGACGATTCGTCGTGGCTCATATCCCCCGACAGGTGTAGGCCC
>JBOGYB010000172.1:0-4599 GCA_050696555.1 Solirubrobacteraceae bacterium
GCTTCCAGGCGCAGACGGTTGATGGGCCCCGCACGCTTACCACGGTCCTAGCCGAGCGTCCCGGCTCTACCGGGCTCAGCCCGATCGCGATCGTCGCTCACCGCGATTCCGTCGCAAGAGGCTCGGCTGCCGAGCTGTCGGGGACGGCCGCGCTGCTAGAGCTTGCCCGCGTCTTCTCCCAGAGTGAGACCCGCCGCACGATCCTGCTCGTCTCCACGAGCGGTGGGAGCGGCGGCGACGCGGGCGCCGTTGACTTCGCTGGCAGCGGAAGGTCCGCGGACGCCGCGATCGTGCTGGGGGACATCGCCGGTGTAGTCGCCCACAAGCCGTTCGTGCTTCCCTTCTCCTCAGGTCAAAATGGTGCTCCCGACGGTCTGGCGGGAACGTTGCAGGCAGCGATCGCCGAGGAGGTGGGGGTAGCGCCCGGCACACCCAGTGTCCCCACTCAACTGGCCCACCTCATCTTCCCGCTCGCGACGGGCGAAGAGGCCGCGCTTGACGACGGTGGCATCCCCTCCGTGCTGCTCCAGGTAAGCAGTGAGCGTGGACCCTCCGCGGACACGCCGGTGAGCAAGAATCGTCTGGCGAACTTTGGTCGGGCGGCGCTCACAGCGACTTATGCCCTCGATGAAGGCCCCGACACCGCACGATCGTCGGCGCCGCAATTGCTGTTGGAACGCAAGACGTTTCCAGCTTGGGCAATCAGGCTGCTGGCCCTCGCACTGCTCTTGCCCCCCCTGATTGTGTGCGTGGACGCGTTGGCGCGTCTACGCCGTCGTGGAGAGCCGCTTGTGCGCTGGTTCATGTGGACACTCACAGCGGCGCTGCCGTTCTTCGGCGCTGCGCTCTTTGCGATTTTGCTCGGGGCGCTTGGAATCGTTGCGGCGCCCGGTGCTCAGCTACCAGCCGCCTCTCTGTCTGCCGACGGGACGGTCGCGAGTGCCCTTGCTGCCACGGCGCTCGTGCTCGTGCTCGGGCTGCTTGCGTGGCCGGCGCTGGTGCGGCGTATGGCGTTGCCACTGCGACCCGGCGCCGAAGGCGCCGGCTTGATGGCGCTGCTGGTAGCACTCGCTGTGGCTCTCCTCGCTTGGATCTTCAATCCCTTTGCGTGTCTGCTGCTGATACCCGCTCTCCATCTGTGGCTCTTCGCCGCCGACCCTCGCTCCCGTACGCTCTCATTGGGGGTGGTCGCGCTGAGCGTTGTCCCACTCGGGCTCTTGTTGGGCGTATACGCGCGCGAGCTGGGCCTCGGGCCGGTGGGCTTGGCCGAGAGCTCCGTCCTAGCCCTCGCGGGAGGGCAGGTGGGTCTGTTTGCGGTGCTGTTGTGGAGCGTTGGACTTGGCTGTCTGCTCGCGGTCCTCGCCCGCTCGCTTGCTCCACCCACCGAGGGCGCTGCCCCCCGTCCACACGAGTTCCCTGATATCTCTACGCGCGGCCCCCTCACCTACGCCGGACCGGGATCGCTCGGCGGCACCGAGTCGGCATTGCGACGCTGAGTGGGCGTCGTCCCACATATCTCCTACCAGCGGTGCTCGTACCCGGCGAGCGTCTGCTTGCGCCCCTCGTGACGCAGTATCACACCAGCCTCCCCCTCCACCACCCGTCCCACCCACGTGATTGTGGTCTCTGCTCGTCGGCACGCTTCTGTCACACGCTCGATCCGCCGTCGCGGTACGCACACACACAGCTCGTAGTCTTCTCCGGCGGTCGCCGCCGCCTCCCATACCGGCACGCCCATCGCCTCGGCGGTCTGCTGCGTACGCTCGTCCACCGGGAGCTTCTCCAGGTCGAGCTTCAAAATCACACCGCTCGCCCGCGCGATGTGAAGCGCGTCGGTGGCGATGCCGTCGGAGAGATCGATCATCGCGTGTACACCCGCCGGCGCGATCGCCCTCCCCAGGCGCAACTTTGGCATTGGGCGGTGCGGGCGCGTGCCGAGCGTTCCTGTGACACCCACAAGATCTCCCGGACGGCCCGTGTCGCGACCGGCCAGCTTCTGGTCGCGCTCGGCCCACCCCACGATGGTTACGCTGACGAACAGCACGGGCGCGCTCACCACATCGCCACCGGCGATCGTGGTGCCGGTGAGCTCGGCGAGCTCCTCGGCGCCGAGCATCACCTCGAGTGCCTGTTGCTCGCTGACGTGGGAGGGTACACCGAGCGCCACGTACGCCTCACCGGTCTGCGCACCCATCGCGGCGATGTCGGACAGCGCCCCCGCAAGCGCTCTCCAGCCGACGTCACGGAAGCTCGTCTCGTGGTCGTCGAGGCGGAAATGAACTCCCTCCACAACGCTGTCCACCGAGGTGACGCACAGCTTCAGCGCTTTCACGACCGAGGCGTCGTCCCCAAGGCCACGCACCACTCGTCCTCCCCGCTCCTTCAGCGCGGCTGCGATCGAGTCGATCAGGGAGAGCTCAGCTATACCTTTGGGTGATTCGCGGACGGATTGATCGGTACGTCAACGGTGCCGGTAGACGATGCGTGCGCGGTCGAGGTCGTAAGGGGAGAGCTCGCAGCGGACGCGATCTCCTGGGAGGATGCGGATGCGGAAGCGTCGCATCTTTCCTGCCACGTGCCCCAGCACCACGTGATCGTTGTCGAGCTTCACGCGGAACATAGCGTTGGGAAGCGCCTCGATCACCTCGCCCTCGAATTCGACCTTGTCTTCCTTTGCCACGAGTTGCGTCCCGTCCGGACCCGCACGCTTGCAGCGAGTCCTTTATCGAAGTTTGCACCGTCAAACTACCAGCCCGTCGGCGGCGCGAGCCCCTACGTTCCTCTTTCAGTGTTTGGGCGGTTCGGCTCCGCCGGCTCCTCCCACCGTGGGCGCGGGCCCTTTCGGTGCTGGGATATGTGTGGGTTCGACCGGTTCGCGCGCGCGCGGCGTTGGCGCTTCATGGCTTTCGCCGGCGCCTTTTTCCCCTCTACCCGAAGGCGATTCCAGTACGGGTGGCTTCACGGGTGCGCTCTTGGACTTGTGCTTCTTTTCGTTTTCCCCTTCGCTGCTTTCTTCTTCGCTTGAGGAAGACCGACCGGTGCTCGCGAACTTGCCGAAGAAGGGCTCGTAGGAGATCTGTTCCTTGGGCGAGGGGAATTCCGCGCACGGTTCCCCTTCGGTGACCGCCGCCATGTAGGCGTGCCAGATTTCGGCGGGTAGGTAACCACCCTGCTGGGGCTCCCCGTGCACATCGGTCATCGGGATGTTCTTGTTCGGGTATCCCATCCATACGGCTGTCGAGTAGTTGGGGGTGTAACCGTCAAGCCACGCATCCTTGAGGTCGCTGGTGGTGCCGGTCTTGGCGGCGGTGGGGCAGGTGATGGCCGAGCGCACCGCTGTGCCCCCAAGCACGTTCTGGTGCAGGATGTTGGTCTCCTCGGCGGTCACCCCGTCTGAGAGCGCCTTCACGCGATGAGGTTTGCCCCAGTTGGTGTCCACATGTCCGCCAGGGAACACCACCTTGGTGATCGCGATCGGCGTGTTGCGATAGCCGCCGTCGGCGAGCGTGGCATAGACGTCGGCCATTTCCAGTGGGCTCACCCCTACCGTCAAGCCGCCGAGGGCCTCCCCGGCGGTGCTTTTCAGGTGCTCGCGCACCCCCATTTTGTATGCCGTCTGCGTGATCGTTTCCTCGCCGAGATCGGCCGCGAGCTGCGCGTACACCGTGTTGTCGGAAGCGAGTGTCGCCTGCACGAGGTTCATGGACTTCCCCGATGAGGTGTTCTCGAAAGTTTTCACTTCATAGGTGGGGTACCCGGGCAGCCAGCCCGGAGCCAGCGTGTGCGATACGTAGTAGGTGCTGTTGGGGTCAACCCCGCGCGAGAGCGCATCGGCGAGGTCGATCGCCTTGAATGTCGATCCGGGCTGGCGGTGACCCTGGGAGGCGAGGTTGTATTGTGACTGGTCGTAGCTCTCTGACTCCGCCATCGCCTTGATGTACCCGTTGTGGGGGTCGATCGTGACGATCGCCGACGCCGGGTCGCCTTCCTCGTTGAGCACCTGCGCGATCGCGTTGCGCGCCTTGCGCTGCATGTTGAGGTCGATCGTCGTGTAGACCTTCAGCCCCCCCTGCTCGACGGTGTTCAAGCCGTAGCGGCGCACGAGCTGTTTGCGTACGAATTCGAAGAAGAAGCTCTCCTGGCGGCGCGTGTAGTAGTCGCCGTGCCTCACCCCCAGCGGCGCCCGTTGTGCCGCGGTGGCTTGCGCACGGGTGATGTAGTGCAATTCGGCCATCTTCCCCAGCACCTGGTTGCGCCGTTTGCGCGCGGCGGAAGGGTAGAGGAACGGGTTGTATTCAGAGGGCGCCTGGGGGAGCCCCGCAAGCAACGCCGCCTGCACGAGGTTGAGGTGGGAGGCGCTCTCGTTGAAGAAGATCCGCGCCCCGGCCTGCACGCCGAGCGCCGTCTGTCCGCCGACTGTCCCGTACGCCACGCTGTTGAGGTAGTTCGTGAGGATCGTCGACTTCGAGTGGTGTTTGTTGTATTCGATCGCCAGCTTCGCCTCGTCGATCTTCTGCTTGAACGAGTGGGTGTCGCTACCGAGATACATGTTGCGCATCAGCTGCATCGTGATCGTGGAGGCACCTTGCAGTGCTTGAC
>JBOGYB010000173.1:0-4557 GCA_050696555.1 Solirubrobacteraceae bacterium
CCTCGGGCACCCGGATGCGCTCGTTGATCCTCGTGAGGTCTCGCTCGGGAGGCCGTCGGTCGAACCTGCGTGGGACGGCCACTAGCTTGTCGGGGTGCGCGTCAAGTCGGGACTAGGCGCTGCGCCGTGGTGGAAGCGGTGGATTCAAGACAGCGGAGTATAGCCGGATGAAGTCATCCACGGAAATTGCGCCTTCGCGGCCGTTCTCGCTCGCGCCCTGTCTGCCCTCCACACCATTTCCGCGAGCCACACCCTCCTCTCCGTCGGCCCGCTTTCCATGCCTTACCGCGGCACCGTGGGTGCGTAGCGACACGCTTCCCTCCCGCTCCTCGCGATCGCCTACTACAAGCATGTGCGGGACCTTGCGCAGCTCGGCATCCCGAATCTTGCGGCCAACCGACTCGCTGCGGTCGTCAAGCTCCACACGCAGCCCAGCCACGCGCAAGCGCTCCCTCACCGAACGCGCGTAGTCGTTGAGACGGTCGGAGATGGGGAGCACGATCGCCTGCACCGGCGCGAGCCACAGCGGGAACTCGCCGCCGTAGTGCTCGATCATGATGCCGATGAAACGCTCGTAGGAGCCGAACAGGGCACGGTGGATCATCACGGGACGGTGGTCTGCGTTGTCGGCCCCGGTGTAGGTCAATTCGAAGCGCTCGGGCATGTTGTAGTCGAGCTGCACCGTCCCGAGCTGCCAGGAGCGACCGAGCGAATCGGTCATGTGCATGTCGATCTTGGGGCCGTAGAAGGCCCCGTCGCCCGGGTTGCGCTCGTAGTCGAGTTTCTGCGCATCGAGCGCGTTCGTGAGCGCCTGCTCGGCGCGATCCCACAGCTCATCGTCTCCCACTCGCTGCTCGGGGCGCGTGGAGAGCTCGAGGCGCACATCGAAGTCAAAGAGCTTGTAGGTGGCGAAAGCGAACTCCAGGCACCCCCCCACCTCCTCCTGGACCTGCTCCTCGGCGCAGAAGATGTGGGCGTCGTCCTGGGCGAAGTGACGCACCCGCAAGAGACCGTGCAGGACACCGGAGGCCTCGTTGCGGTGCAGCAGACCGGGCTCGGAGTAGCGCACGGGTAGGTCTCGGTAGGAGTGGCGGGAGCTCTTGAAGAGGTGAGCGTGCCCGGGGCAGTTCATCGGCTTCACCCCCATCTCCCGCTCCTCCACCTGGATGGTGAACATGTTCTCGCGGTACTTCCCCCAGTGCCCCGAGGTCTTCCACAGCTCGGCGTCGTAGATGAGCGGTGTCTTCACCTCGGTGTAACCACGCTCAGACCCCATTTCGCGGGAGAGGGAGACAAGCTGGTTGTACATCCCGGTGCCCGCGGGCAGCCAGAACGCCGCGCCGGGGGAGACGTCTGAGAAGTGAAAGAGCTCGAGCTCGCGCCCGAGCTTGCGATGATCGCGCAGCGCAGCCTGCTCCAGGCGCTCCAAGTGCTCTTGCAGCTGCGCCTTCGTGTGGAAGGCTGTCCCGTAGATACGGGTGAGCATCGTGCGTTTGGCATCCCCCCTCCAGTAGGCGCCCGCGACCGACTGCAACTTGAACGCGCCCACACTCTTTGTGGTGGGAGCGTGCGGGCCGCGGCAGAGATCGGTGAAGGGGCCGTTCGTATACAGCGAGACAGTTTTCAGCGGCGCGTCGGAGGGGGCGGCTGACACTAGGTCGTCGATCAACTCAACCTTGTAGTCCTGGCGCTCGGCCACGAAGCGCTCGCGGGCCATCTCGGGGGAGACGTCCTCGCGGAGGAAGTGCTCTCCCGCCTTGACGTGCTCCGCCATGCGGGCTTCGATCGCGGGGAAGTCCTCCTGGGATATGGAGACCCCTTCGGGGAACTCGAAGTCGTAATAGAACCCTTGGTCGATCGCGGGTCCGATCGAGATCTTCACCCCGGGGTAGAGCTCCATGACCGCGGAGGCGAGCACGTGGGCGGCGTCGTGGCGGATCAGCGCGAGCGAGGGATCGCCGCTCTTGGTGGTGAGGATCGCCACGTGGGCGCCGTCGGGAAGCGGTCTTGCCAGGTCCCGCACCTCGCCCCCCTGCTCAGCCTCGGGGTGTGAGACCTCTATTGCAAGCGCCGCTTTCGCCAGGCCCGGCCCGATCGCCATGGCAGCGTCGGCGCCCGTGGCACCGTCATCGAGCGCGAGCGCCTTTCCGTCGGGGAGTGTGACCGTGATGGACATGAGCTTCCGTCAGACACTATCTTTCGCCCGCGAAACGTGTGACCGTGCGAAGCAGTGTGCTTCACCCGATGGCTTTCCTCCAGGACATCCCGCAAGCGCGACGAATACGAACCTTGTATTTTTCGATAGGCCCCGGACTCTGCCGCGCACGGCGGCACGGCTGCATGCCCACCGCACGGAAGATCCAACCGACAACCAACCCCCGGTAGGAGCACGCCATCCGTATCGCATATGCGAACCCATTGCCAGACCCTGACGGCGCATGCGACGACTCCGTCGACGGACGCTTCGTGCGTGCCCCGGTGGCATCCGCGTACCTCGCCGGCTACCTCAACCACCGTCGCGGGGATCTCGACAGCCACGATGTGATCGACAGCGGGGATCTACTCGACGCACAGAGCGCGCCGCTGCTGGCGGATCTGCTGCTTCGTCGGGACCCCGAGCTCGTAGCCCTCAGCACCTATGTCTGGAACGCCCGTACGGTTGCCGAGACCGTTGCCGAGCTGCGTAGTCGCAGCGACGCTGTCGTGGTCCTGGGAGGGCCCGACGTACAGCACACACCCGAGTTGGCTCTAAAGCGTTTCCCTTCCGCCGACTTCATCTGCACCGGAGAGGGTGAGCTGGCGCTCCTCGGCCTGGTGGAGCGACTCGACGCGTCTCGCACACGCGCGCTCGAAGATCCACCCCCCGGCATTGCCGGCCATATGGGCGACGGCGGACCGGCACCCCTGGTGGCGGAGCTCGACACGATTCCCTCCCCCTTCCGGGAAGGCATAGTGGAAGTCCCCCACAGCGGGTGGGTCGATATCGAGACCGTCCGTGGGTGCCCCTTCACTTGCTCCTTCTGCCTATACGGCAAGAACCTCTCGAGCGTCCGTTCGTTCTCCCTCGAGCGTGTTCGTGCCGACCTCGGGTGGCTGCTCCAGCACGGTGCCACAGACATCTACTTCCTCGACCCCACCTTCAACCTCCCGCGTGAACGCTGCCAATCGATTCTCGACACACTCGGGGAGCTCAACGGGGATCGCCGGGCGGGCATCTACGCGGAGGCTCGCGCCGAGGCAATCGACGAGGATCTCGCGGATCGCATGGCAGCCGCGGGCATCAGATCTGTGGAGGTTGGCCTGCAGGCGGTGCAGTCCTCCGCGCTCAAGCTCATGCACCGTGGTCTTGGCCGCAAGGGCTTCGTGAGGGGTTGCGAACGGCTGCGCGATCGCGGCATCCGCGTTGACATCGGCATCATCCTCGGCCTCCCCGGAGACACGGCGGAGACGATTCGCGAAACGATCGACTACGCCACGCAGGACCTCCTCGGCGAGGTGTCTGCCTACCGCTTGCGCGTACTCCCGGGCAGCGACTACTGGCGGCGCGCGCGCTCTCTCGGCCTCGACTATGCCGAGGAGCCCCCCTATTTCATACGACAGACACCGCTCCTTTCAAATACCGCCCTCGAAGCGATAGAAGCCGAGGCCCACGAGCGGCTGGAGCCTCACAACAGCGCCTACATGGACCTGATCGGGCGCAACGCCACGAGTTTGGTGGCAAAGCTCGGGGCGGCCAAGGCGGCTAAGACGAGCGCCGGGCGAGAGTCACTCCAAGCGAAGAAGGAAATGCTCCACGCAAAGAAGGAATCACTCCACGCGAAGAAGGAATCACTTCAAGCAAAGGAACCAACCCATGGCCTCAGCATCTAGCGAGGATGACTTAACCGAGCGCCCGAAGAGAGGCGCATCATCATCGACCAACCGGAGCCGCAAAACCACAGCAAAGACGGATGCAGTCGGGACGAACTCGCGGCCCAATCCCTCGGGTCGCCCAGCAGTCAAGAACCGGCAGGGCAAGACGACCGCAAGACAGCAACGCGCTAAGACAGGCGCGAACAGCGGCGCGCCTGTGGAGAACGATCACAACCAGGACAAGAACATCGCCGAGCGGATCGAAGCGGCGACAAAAGAGATATTGAACACCTTCCAGCGCCAGTTCGATCCCACACACGAGGAGATCAAAGACAATGATCTCCGCCGCATAGTCGAAAAGCTGCAGGTGCCTATCGATAAGCACGCCGCGCAAGCGATCAACAACTTACGCGTCCCGTTGCGGCTCGACGATCTCTTTGAGGTTGTCATAGATCTCACCCTCGAGGCGAACGAGATCGCCGCGGTAGACCTGGAGATCGAGCGATGGGTGAGTGACAAGCGCGCAGTGCGGTACTTCGCCAAGAATCTCCTTGCGCTCCAGCAGGGCGCGAAGATCAAGCGCATCTACGTTATCTCCCCTCACGTCACCGAGGCCATGATGGGCGAGATCGAGCGGACACTGATTCGCCACCTCAAAGCTAACGACAACCCCAAGGTGAAGGAGGCAGGAGGACACCTCGAGAT
>JBOGYB010000174.1:0-4551 GCA_050696555.1 Solirubrobacteraceae bacterium
GCGCCGGACTCACCGTCGCGCCGCGCGTGAAGCCGGACAAACCAACCGAGGGCGGCCCACCGGGGCATTCAGTCGGGAATCTGGCCCACGAGTTCATGGCGCGACATGTCCAACGCCAGCGCCGGCGGCCGGAATACGTGCAGCGGATCCTGGACGCGAATGTCCTGCCGCGCTGGGGCAGTCGCGACGCCCGTACGATCAAGCCGCGCGAAGTCATCGAGCTGCTGGATGAGATCGCCGACCGTGCGCCGGTCATGGCCAACCGTGTGGCGGGCATCCTTTCGCAGATGTTCCGCTTCGGAATCCACCGTTCGATTCTCGAGACCACCCCGGTGCAGCTTCTGTACCGCCCAGGGGGCAAGGAGAAGCCCAGGGCGCGAGTGCTTTCAGAGGCAGAACTTAAGGCCTTTATCACGAATCTGGACGACGCGTGCCGCTTCCAGCGCCTGCCGCACGTTCTGCGAGTGCTCCTCCTCACCCTGCAGCGTCGCGGCGAGCTCGCTCTCGCCGAATGGCGCGAGTTCAACTTCGCCGAGAAGACTTGGAGCATACCCGACGAGCACGCCAAGGCCGGCAAAGGCCATGTGCTTCCTCTCTCCGACTGGGCGATCACTGAACTTCAGAAGCTCAAGGTCATGGCGGGCGGGTCGCGCTACGTACTTCCGAACGCCGACAAGTCAGGCCCGGCCGACCCAAAGTACATCACACGCAGCGTGGCGCGCTGCCTCAAGCGGTTCAAGGGACATGGGGTCGCCGCCTTCACTCCGCATGACCTACGGCGGACCGGCCGCACCGGCCTTGCGAGGCTGGCGTCAAGGTCGAGATCGCGGAGCGGGTGTTGAACCACGCGCGCGAGCGAATCGAGGCGACCTATGACGTACACGAGTATCTCGACGAAAAGCGCGAAGCGCTAAAAAAGTGGGAGAAGCACCTCGTGGAGCTGCGCGATGCCGTTCTGTCGTCCAAGGAACAGAGTCGCGCTTCATAAGTAAACCTAAACCCAGCAGGCCCTCGCGAACATCGTGAATGCGATCAGTCCAAAGGTCTTCTCCGACGCGAAACTCCCGGTCGCGTACAACCTCCTCGCCCTTTCACTATGGCTTCTGTGGCAGGCTATCCGCCTGCCGATGTTTCTCTTGCTGTCGATTCTCGAGCCAGTCGTCAGCTTCGTCTTGGGCTCGCTCGCGTTACTCGGTGTGCTGACAGTGTTCTTCTGGAGGTTTATCGACCCCGCGCATTTCCCGTTTCTTCTGGTCCTTGGCATTTCTCTCGGCTTCGAACTCGCCCTCATCCTTTACCGCAAGCTCCTGGGCTTTCTTGGCCGTTAACACCCAAGGCGCATAGGAAATCCCAGACGTCAGGCTATGCTCTGCGGCGGGAGCGGACGTTCGCCCTTCCGGAGGCTATTCACCCTTACGACCCTTGTGAGACGGTGAGCTTGCTCCAGAAGGGTCATTCATAACGGCCGAAGCGGACACTCAGTTGCACGCTGTGCGGCTGCGATTCGGAGTGGCAGAGCGCAGCGCGCGCCAGATTGGCAACCGCTGCCCTGCAATCGGTCTCCTTGGCCCAGCTCTATCGTTCCTGCGGTGAGGCACGCGACGATCTCCGCTCGCGCGATGCTGTGTCGCCGGGATCCGGAAGTCAGGCCTCTTCGAGGGTATGGATCGTCACCGCGAGATCCCTCCTGGCGGCGTTCAGATGCGCTAGTCCACCGTTAGGACCACTTTGGCGCGCGCGTGTCCCTTCTCGAGGTAACGCAGGGCTTCGGCGGCTTCGGCCAACTTGTAGGTGCGATCAATCGCCGGTGTGACCTTCCCTGACTGCATGAGCCCGCTAATGACGGCGAGGTCGTTCTTGTTGAAGTCGGTCAACATCATCCCGAACTTCTGGCTCATGAAGGGAGAGCGTACCCAAGCCTCGAGCGGCAGCTCCAGCCACCCGAACCAATGGCCGATGGTTGCGGAGCCGACCATCACATAGGAGCCTTTGGCGTTGAGCACGCGCCTGTATGCCGACACCGAGTGGGTGCTGACGTTGTCGACGATGAGGTCGTAGCGCTCCGCACCCTTGGTGAAGTCATCACGCGTGTAGTCGATGACGTGATCGGCGCCGAGTGAGCGCACCAGCTCCAGGTTCTTCGTGCTGCACACGCCGGTCACTTCGGCGCCGAATGCCTTGGCGATCTGCACCTCGAAGGTACCGATGCCGCCCGAGGCGCCGTTGATGAGCACCTTCTGTCCCGCTTTGAGGTGACCGTGGTCCCGGAGCGCCTGCAGCGCGGTGATCGCCGCAATCGGCACGGAGGCCGCCTGCTCGAAGCTCACGTTGGCGGGCTTGAGCACAACTGTGCCGTCCTCGCGGTGGGTGACATACTCGGCGAAGGCGCCGGACTTGCCCCCGAAGACGTCGTCGCCCGGCTTGAAACGCCGGACGAGCTTGCCCACCGCCTCGACCGTTCCGGCATAGTCGACGCCGAGTCGCGGATCGTTCGGCTTTCCGAAGCCACGGTCGATCCGCAGCATGTACGGGGTGCCTTCTACGTAGTGCCAGTCGAGCGGATTCACCGAGGCCGCATGCACTTTGACCAGGATTTCGTCGTCGGCAGGAGTCGGCTTGGGAACATCCTCGTACTTGATGACATCGGGCGAGCCGTAGCAGCGGCGCACGATGCCCTTCATGAGCGTCGCACCCGTAGGCGGCGGGGGCTCCGCGCCACAGGGAGTGGTGCGGGTCATGGCCAGTGCCAAAGCCAACACTCCTGCCCCGAGCAGGACCACTACTGCGCCCAAGATCTTGTAACGCAGTTTCATGGGCACTCCGCTGCTTAGGCGAGATGTGGGGCGTTGCTATAAAGGACTTCCCGGTCCCCGGAGCATCGCGATGCTCGCCTGGTTGTCATCAGGATTAATGCTGAACTCGAACTACAGGTGTCGCCACAAGACTCAGGATTGCCTGCGCGACGAGGGCTGCACCGATCAGAGCGATGTATCCCTCAAAGTCTGAAGCGAGCAGGTTAGCTGCAAATCCCCACAGCCCGAGTCCTCCGCCGGCTAGCAGCCCGGCCCGCACGAGTGGCCAGGATTTCGGGGCGAGTCCGCACATTGCGTTGATCGACAATAGGCAATTAACCGCGACAGCGGCCGCGAGAGTCACGTGCATCAGGTAAGGCGGGTGGCCGAACGTCAATTTCATCACTGCAAGCCAAAGCATGGCCAGAACGAGGAAGCAGCCAGTAGCGATGAGTCCGCGGCGGGCGAGTCCGAGGCGAAGCGCTGCTATGATCGCTTGTCGACTGTACTGGCTGGCCGCCCCGGGGTCGCCGCCGGCCTCCTGGAAATCCTCAAGCAGATCCCCGCTCACCACCTCATAGTCCGCTCTGCTTAGTGAACAGCGAAGCAGCGATTCGGCCCAAGGCGGCGGGCGCGAGTCAGTCATGCGAGTTTCCTTCGGGGCCATCGGACACCCCGCCAAAGCGCCGCGGCCAATGTTCTCGCTTCGCTCAGCGCAAGAACGCCGTCGCGCTCTAATCGATAGAAGCGCCGCGCTCGGCCACCGCGTTCAGCGGCTCCCTCCTCGAGACGAGACGATACGAATCCGCGTGCTTCAAGCCGAGCGAGGGTGGCATACGCCGCCCCTGCAGATACGTTTCGCGCAAGCCGAAGCCCGAGATCCTTGAGGATCTGACGCCCATAGGCCTCGTCCCCTAGGCGGTACACGGAAAGCAACACCGCCTGCTCAAATGTCCCCAACGATCCGGCCATGTCTACATTGTAGTTTCACGGACCTGAATGTCAACTTGGGCAGCTGTAGTCACAAAGTCGCCTTTGTCGGGACACGAAATCGGGTCCGGATCAGCGGATATGAAGACTGGAAGATTGGGATGGCTTGATTGCAGAGTCAAAAGGGCACTGCGACGCGCAGGACTGGGATCTGGCTGGCGACAATTAGAACTGCCGGGTAGTTGTCGTTGAGGCTGATGGCCTCTGCGACGGGGGCTCGCGAGTAACGCGGGAACCAGTGCGATCAGGTCATCAATGCGGTTGGACTTGGACGAGATGAGAACGACCGCGATGCTGAACTTGGGCAAGTGCTGCTGAAAGGAGAGATTGCGGTCGACAGTGACGAACACGTCGAACTCGGCTTGAGCGAGCCGCAGCAGCTCACCGTTGGTGAGACCAGCCCACCCATGCGCGGAGGCCGTCGCAATCGTATGACCGCGAATGTGTTCCGCTAATCGGCTATCGACGCACTCGTCGAGGAGAACCTTCACGCCGCGTCATTGACCGTTAGAGCAGCGCCGCGCTCCAGAAATGCCACGACGTGCTCGCGGGTGACCGTGGGAAACCCTGCCAGGAAATCGTCGATCGAATCCCCGGCCTCCAGGTAGTCCAGCAGGGTCTGGACAGGAACGCGCGTACCCGGGAACACGGGCGTTCCGCCCATGACTTCGGGGGTGGTAGTGACCACAGGCTTGCTCATTCGCATACGTTACCCGCGCGCAGGCGCGGGACAAAATCGGCTAGTTACAGGAGTTGCACACCACCCGTG
>JBOGYB010000175.1:0-4549 GCA_050696555.1 Solirubrobacteraceae bacterium
AGGGTGTACGAACCGGGGACGAACACGCTGCTCACCACCTGGACCACGCCCACCGGATGGGCGATTGTGCGCGACTCGCTCACGCTTGGGCCGACCCGGGGCAAGGATCTAGTCACGCCTCATACGCGCCCGCCCGCCGACGAAGACGCCCACCACATGCTGGTGCGGGTGGCGATGTGCCTGGAAGGAGAGGTTGAGATGGAGCTCACATGCGAACCCGTCTTCGACTACGGGCGCACCCCCGCCAAATGGGAGGTTACCGATGACGGTCATACGGCCGACGCGAGCGCCGGCAAGCAGACGATCCGGCTGCAAACCGACATGGCGGTGGGGGTGGAGGGCGACTGGGTGAGGGCGCGGCATGTGCTCAAACAGGGCGAGCAGGTGTATTGCGCACTCTCCTGGGCGGAGGAGCTCGCAACGCCGCGGAACCTGGACGAGGCTAACGAGTGCCTTGCGGCAACCGGCCGCTACTGGCGCGGGTGGCTCTCTCGTGCGCGCCTCCCCGACCACCGCTGGCGCGAGCCGATCCAGCGCTCGGCGCTCGCGATCAAGGGACTCACGTACATGCCCACGGGAGCCACGGTGGCCGCGCTCACGACTTCGCTGCCGGAGACACCCGGGGGAGAGCGCAACTGGGACTACCGGTATACGTGGTTGCGCGACTCCACCTTCACGCTACAGGCGCTCCATTACCTCAACCTCGATTGGGAGGCGGAGGAGTTCATGCAGTTCGTCGCCGACCTGGAGGCGAATGGCGACGGGGCACTTCAAATCATGTACGGGATCGACGGGCGCCGCGATCTCACCGAGTCCACGCGCGAGGACCTCTCCGGATACGCCGGAGCGAGCCCAGTGAGGATCGGTAACGGCGCCTTTGACCAGCGCCAGAACGACGTGTTCGGCGCGGCGCTCGACTCGATCCTCTTGCACACCCGCCGCTCTGAACGCCTGCCGCGCCGGCTGTGGCCGATCGTACGTGCGCAAGCGGAGTGCGCGACGAAGGTGTGGCGCAAACCCGACCAGGGCATCTGGGAGGCGCGGGGGAAGGCCCGCCACTACGTCTCCTCGAAGCTGATGTGCTGGGTGGCGATGGACCGCGCCTCAAAGCTCGCGGCGATGCGGGGGGACTCAAAGCTCCAGCAAACTTGGCAGGCGACAGCCAGGGAGATAAAGGAGGACGTTCTAACCCACGGGATGACCAAGGACGGGGTGTTGCGCCAGCACTACGACACCGACGCGCTCGACGCCTCCAACCTGTTGGCCGCGCTATTCGGCTTCCTTCCGGCCGAGGACGACCGTCTGAAGGCCTCGGTGCTCGCGATATCCGACGACCTCACCGAGAGCGGGTTCGTGTTGCGATACCGCACCAATGAGACCGACGACGGCCTGTCGGGCAAGGAGGGGTCGTTCTTGATCTGCTCTTTCTGGCTCGTGTCCGCGCTCGCGATCGTCGGCGAACATCAGCACGCACGCGACCTCATGGAACGCCTGCTGCGCATAGCCTCGCCTCTCGGGCTCTACGCCGAGGAGTTCGACACCGAAACCGGCCGCCACCTTGGCAACTTCCCGCAAGCGTTCTCCCACCTCGCTTTGATCGAGGCGGCGGCGCGCATCATCCTGATCGAGCGCCTCGCGGAGATCTCGTGAGCGGATCTGCTTGCCTGTCGAAGCGCCTCGGCGCCAATGGCGTCTGAGAACCCCACAGAAAGCCCCTCGCGCGCGCACGCGCGGAGGAAGCCTTACTCCGCACGCGCACGCGAGTCACCGATGGAGAGGATAGGAGCAGCGTGCTCACGCGCGGGACTCCACCGGGTGGAGATAGGTCTGGAGCGCGGCGTGGAGACGGTGCTGGGCGACAGCGGCGCCGGACTCTCGGCGGGGGAGCGTCAGCGCGTGGCGTTGGCACGGGCGTTTCTGCGTGACGCGCCGCTGTTGTTGCTGGACGAGCCCACAGCGAACCTCGACGGCGAGACCGAGGCTCAGGTGATCGAGTCTGTGCGGGAGCTGTGCCGGGGGCGGACGGTGGTGTTGGTCGCACACAGGCCGGCATTGCTCGAGATGGCCGACCGAGTGGTGACGCTTGGCGCGGTGGGAGCCGCGGCGTGAGCGCTCAGCCTGTCAGCGAGGGACATCGGGTCGCTGCAGCAGAGGAGCACGGACCGGTGGCCCCGCTGCGACGCACGCTCTCCCTCGTATGCCCGGCCGCGGGCAGGCTTGCGTTCTCGACCCTGCCGCGCACGAGTACACCGGCGACTTCTTCGACCTGCTCACCCCATATGGCCTGTGGACAGGAGTGACGATTCTTGGCCTCTGTCTCCTGCACGGATCGACGTTCCTCGCATTGAAGACCACCGACGAAGTCAGGCAGCGTGCGCGTGCGATCGCGAGGCCGCTCGGCAGGGCGGCGATCGCGCTCGTGCTCGGCTGGGTGATCTGGACTCGGGCGATCGGCAAAACTCAGGTGCCGGGCCCGGTCGAAATCCTCGCGCTGCTGGCCGTGATCTTCGCGGCAAGGCTCGTCACCACGGAGCATGAGGGCTGGGCGTTTGCGGCCTCCGCCACCGCTATCGCGGCCACGGTCGGCTCGATCTTCATAGACCTCTATCCGAACGTGATGGTCTCGAGCACAAACGCCGCCTTCAACCTGACAGTCAACAACTCCGCCTCCGGTTCCTACGCGCTCACGGTCATGAGCATCGTCACCGTTGTCTTCTTCCCGCTGGTCCTGCTTTATCAGGGCTGGTCCTTTTACGTCTTCCGGGCGCGCGTGAAGGCTCCGCCGGAGCAGACAGCACAGCAGCCGGGAGCCGCACCGGCAGCACCGTAGGCCTCACCCCTCAGGAGTCAGGAAGTAGATCCGTGCGGGTGGATGCGGTGACCATGAGAAGACATGCCACCTCGCACCGCGATAGCGGACGGTGCCGCGGCTGGGTACCCGCCGCGGACCGCGGTTGAGCCCTGCTATCTGTCGCTTACCGATCCGCACGTATGCCGGGTTGGCGGTCGAACCTTGCAGCGTGCCGACGAATTGCTGGTAGTGGCCGGCGAGCGGGGTGAAGCGGGCGGCGACGTGTTCGACCACATTGCGCCATGCGGCAACACGCAGCGCCTGACAGCTTTGCGCCGCCTCGGTCTGAGTGGGGAGGGGCACGAAGATCGCGGCTTGCAGCTTTCCCGTAGGGAACGCGTTGGGGTGGAGCACTCGCACGAGGTATGCGCGGCCGCCGACTTTCACGGTTGTGCCGTCGGCCATGGCGAACGGCGCGGGCTTGAGTGTGCCCAGCAGAAACTCACCACGGGGACGAGGAGGTCCATACAAGTCGATCGGGACACCGACGAAGCGGCTTACGAGCTTCACGTAGCCAACGTCGTCCTGCACCGACATCGTGTAGGTACCGAGCCTCTTCCCGTTCGCCGTCAGCGACCCCGATACCGGCGCGAGGATGTCCGGGCCACCAACATCCGCGAGGACATGCCCGTTGTGGGTGACGCGCAGCCGCACGATGTGCCAGTGGGGCGCATAGACGATCGAGTAGACCGCCTTGTGGACCGCCTGCGCGTCGGAGCTCGCGAGCGCGCTCAACAGTTCCCGCGAGCCGGTGATGTGGGCGATATCGGCCATCACCTCGCGGCTGTGGATCTCGCCCTCGTAGATCCTCCGCGCCACCCTCTCGTACACAGACGCCACGGTACGTGCGCCGGCGGCGCCGCAGGGCGGCCCCGGCGTGTCTGGTGTAGCGCGCAAAGCCAAGCCGGGCGCTCGCGCCCCGATGGATCGCGACTTGTGTGCGCCGGTCTCCGATTCGTCCGGATCGGCGACGGCCACCGCCCCACCGATCAGGGCGAGCAGCGCGATCCCCGCCACCAGCCAGCGCAGCGTCGGTCGTTTTCGTCTCGCGAACACCGGGTGAGCTTCGGGGGCGGTCCTTAGCGCCACATGTGCGACGCATGAGAGATGTCACATCTCCAGACCGTCCCGCCGATGCCTATGAGGCAAACACCTGGTTGGCGATCGTGGGATCGCCGAGCGTGTCAAAGCCGACGAGCTTGCCGGAGGGGTTGTAGGTGAGCACGTCGGCGCTCTCCACCGACTCTCCGTTGAGCGTGACGGTCGTGAGCACGACTACCTTCTCGCCCTCGGCGACGAAGTCGTGCGGTGCGGTACGGAAACCCGCACCGAGGAACTTCCCCCACAGCTCCCCCACGGCCTGCTTGCCTTTGTAGGAGCCGGTGAGCGCGTTTTTGCCGCGTACGGTCCAGGAGATCGAGTCGTCGATGTCGCGCATCGCGCCCTCCGCGTCGCCACTGCTGAACGCGGCATAGGCAGCCTGCGCGGTCTGCTTGTTCTCTTGTGCACTCATCATTGTCCGCCTTCCTGTGGAGATGGTTACGGCAATGGCCGAGCCCGCCCACTCGTGCGGGCTCGCGCCTGTAGCGGCTGCGGCGCCGGAGTCGGTCGGTGACGGGTCGAGCGCTACTCCCCAGTGTGTACCCGTGCGTGGAGGATCCCATCCGCCCAGACGCCCGCGTCACACGATCCCCGGCC
>JBOGYB010000176.1:0-4541 GCA_050696555.1 Solirubrobacteraceae bacterium
CGCCCCCCACAGTCATCGCGGTGCTGCTGCTGGACGCTGTCGCACTCGGCGCGATCGCGTGCGCGCTCGGCTTGATCATCGGCGAGGAGCTCTCGATCCACCTGTTCCATTCCAACCCCGCCTTTCTCTCGCTCGCCTTCGCGGTGGGCTCTGAGCGGGTGGTGAGTTGGCAGAGCGTCGCCATCGCCGCCGGCGGGGGGATGACGGCTGCCATCGTGGCGGTGTTGAGTCCACTGAGGGACATCCTCTCGCGTGACCCCCTCGCGGCGGTCAACCCGCGCGAGGGGTCGGGGTCGGGTCGCACGGGGCGGCACCGAGCGCTCGCCGGGGCGGCGCTGCTGGTGGCCGCCACCGCACTGCTGCTGATCGCGCCTGAGCAGTCGATCGCGGGCATGGTGCTGCTCACCGGAGCGCTCCTGCTGGAGCTGCCGATCGTGCTCACCGCCACGCTCGCGCTCGTGAAGCGGATTGCCTCGCTGGTGGTGAGTCCCGTGGGCCACGTCGCGACAATGGAGCTGTCGGCGTCGCGATCGCGTGCCGTGGCGATCGCCGCCACCGGGGCGGTGGCGGTGTTCGGGAGCGTCGCCATCCAGGGCGCCCACTCCGACCTGCTTACCGGCTTGGAAGACGCAGGGCGGGACACAAACGCGATCACCGACGTGTGGGTTGCGCCGACAGGGTCCTACAACCTGCTCGACACCTCCCCCTTCCCGCCCACACGCAAGGCCCAACTCGAACGTCTCCCCGGGGTGCGTGCGGTACGGCTCTACCGCAGTGGACTGCTCGACTGGGGTGAGCGCCGCCTGCTCGCGATCGCCCCCCCGCGCGAATCCACTCCGCTGCTCCCCACCGACCAGATCCTGGAAGGCAACCCCACCCAGGCCACCCAGCGCGTGCGGGAAGGGGGCTGGCTGGTGCTCTCGCGCGCGGTTGCCGAAGAACGTCACCTGCACATCGGCCAGTCCGTGACCCTTCCCACCCCGATACCCACGAGCTTCCGCGTGGCGGCCCTCTCCACCAACATCGGGTGGGCACCGGGATCGATCGTGATGAATGCCTCCGACTACGCACGCGCGTGGGGAAGCAGCGATGCAACCGCCTACGCCGTGTTGCTGGGACCCGGCGCGTCACCGACGCGGGTTGTCGGCGAGATCCAAAACACACTGGGACCGAGCTCGGGGTTGACCGCGCAAACGGCGACGCAACACAGCGCCGAGCAACGGGCACTCAGCCGCGAGGCGCTCGCCCGCCTCACCCAGATCGCCACGCTGATACCGATCGTGGCGGTGCTGGCGATGGCGGCAGCGATGGGGGCGATGGTGTGGCAGCGCCGCCCGCGCCTGGCAAAGCTCAAGCTGGAGGGGCTCCCACGGGCGGAACTGTGGTGGACGATCCTGCTCGAGAGCCTGCTGCTGCTGGGGGTGGGATGTCTCACGGGGGCGCTGTTTGGCCTCTATGGGCAGCAGCTCGCCGATCGGGCGCTCGCGCACGTGATCAATTTCCCGGTGGTGTATTCGGTGACCGTGCCCGCCGCACTCACGAGCGTCTCGCTGGTGACGGCGAGCGCGCTCGCGATCCTCGCGATCCCCGGTTGGTTCGCGAGCTCTGTGCCCGCCTCGCTCACCCTGCAAGACTGAGGTTGACATGGCACGAGAGGAGCGCCAGCGTTCCTATAAACAAGTGGCGCGCGCGAAGGCGCAGGAGCACACGCGTGAGAGCCTCCTGCAGGCAGCCACCGAAGAGGTGGAGAGAGATCGCTGGTCGCAAGCGTCGCTCGAGGAGGTGGCCGGGCGGGCCGGGGTGACAAAGCAGACGGCGCTGCGCCACTTCGGCTCAAAGCAAGGCCTGCTCGACGCCGTGATGGGCCGCACGAGCGCGATGATGGTCAAAGACCGCAACAAAGCCCCGATCGGTGACATCCCCGGGGCGGTGGCGAGTCTGATGCGCCACTACGAGCGCTATGGAGACCTCGTGATTCGCTTCCTCCCGTACCGCGACGCGGTGGTGAGGGTGATGGGGAGCGAGCACAGCAACTCGCTCGTGCGCGCCGTCGACTACGGCCACGAGGTGCATGAAGAGTGGGTGATGCGCATATTCGAGCCCCAGCTCGCGAAGCTCAGCCCACACAAGCGAGAACGGCGGCTGGCGCAGCTGGTGGCGATATGCGACGTGTACGTGTGGAAGATCCTGCGCCGCGACATAGGTTTAGAAATACCCGACGTCGAAGACGCGGTAGTGGAGATGATCGAACGGTTGGTGGCTCCCGACGAGGAGTTGTGATGAGGGTGCTCGCCTACACCTCCCCGGCGCGGGGGCACCTCTATCCGGTGGTACCGATCCTGCTGGAGCTGCGACGCCGCGGACACGAGACAACCGTGTTGACTCTCTCCGCGGAGGTGGAGCACACGCGCGCGCTCGGGATCGAGACCCTCGCGATCTCCGAGCAGGTGGAGCAGATCGAGATGGACGACTACCGGGGACGCTCGCAGCCCATCAGGGGCGGTCGTGCGATGGCGGTGTTCGCGGCGCGGGCGAAGCACGACGCCCTCGACCTGCTCGCGGCGATCGAGCGTGAGAGTCCCGATGCCCTGCTGATCGACGTGAACTGCTGGGGGGCGTCGATCGTCGCGGAGTCCTCGGGGCTTCCCTGGGCGGTGTATTCGCCCTACTTGCTCCCAACCCCCTCTCGCGACACGCCCCCCTTCGGTCTGGGGTTGCGCCCGAGGGGAGGGAAGCTCGGGGCGGCACGCGATGCACTCCTGCGCCGCGCCACGAACCCGATGTTCAACCGCGTCGTCGTGCGACCCCAGAACAGGTTGCGCGCACGCTACGGGGCCCCCCGGATCGAAACGTTCGCCGACGCCCTTGCGCGACCCCCTTTGCTGCTGGCGCTCACCGCCGAGGGTTTTGAGTACCCCCGCCGCGACTGGTCGCCAAATGTGCGCCTGGTCGGTCCGATCCACTGGTCTCCCGCCGACACAGCTCCTGCTTGGCTCGAGGAGATGGCCGATCCGGTCGTGCTCGTCACGTGCTCCACCGAGCTGCAACGCGACAAGGGTTTGGTTGAGGTAGCGCTGCGCGGCCTACCACCAAACGGAATGTCTGTGATCGCCACCACCGCGGCCCACGACCCGGACGTATTCAACGCGCCCGCGGGGAGCAGAGTGGAGCGGTTCGTGCCGCATGACGCGGTGCTCGAGCGCGTGGCGTGCGTCGTGTGTCACGGCGGGATGGGGATCGCCCAGAAGGCCCTCGCCGCGGGTGTGCCAGTAGTGGTCGTGCCCTTCGGCCGCGACCAGCTCGAGACGGCGAGGCGGGCGGAGTATGCGCGCGCCGGGGTACGCCTCCCGCCACGCCGCCTCACGCCCGCGCGGCTCGCCCAAGCCGTGCGCGAGGCGATTCCCCTTCGCGACGGCGCGCAACGGGTGAGCAGGCTTTTCGCGCGGGCCGGGGGCACGATGACTGCGGCTGACGCCATCGAGGAGCTAGTCAGCACACATCGCCCATTGTGCCGCGCTGACCCAAACCTCACTTAGATCGGCTCGGCGCCCCGCGTCGGAGGTAGCAGCGCTCCGACGATCCAGAACAGCGGGATGAAGATACCGATGATGAACATCACCCAGTGGCCCTTACGGATCGAGATGATCCCGAGCGTGATCATCAGGACGATGTAGATCGCGCCGAAGAGGACGCCTGCGCCGGTGGAGACTGCGAGAACTGGCATGTGTGCTCCTTGCTTGCACGTTTCACCTGCCCTGAGAGGGTCTCACGCGATCACTGCTCCGCCATCACCCCGAAGAGGTGAGATCGTCCCGGACATCGGCCCCTGACGCCAACCGTTGCCCAGGAACTGGCCGGCTAGCCAATTTTTGCCAGGCGCGATAGTCTCAGGGTCCCCACGCAGCCAAACACAGGACGGAGCGACCCCCATGAACAACATGCTCTCCACCCGCCGAATCAAGCGAGAACTTCCACCAGGGCCGAAAGTGCCCGCGGCGTTGCAAACTGTGGCGACCTGGACGCGTCCCACCTCCGGGATGCTCCGCGCACGCGAGCGCTATGGCAAGCGCTTTACCGTCCAGGTGCTCGGCCAAGCGCCGTTTGTGATCCTCTCCGACCCACAGGACATCAAGGAAGTGTTCCAGGCGCCACCGGACGTGCTCCACCCCGGCGAGGGGGCGCGCATACTGGAGCCGATCGTGGGCCCCAACTCGGTGATCCTGCTCGACGAGGCACCGCACCTGGAGCAGCGCAAGCTGATGTTGCCCGCCTTCCACGGCGAGAGCATGCAGCGGCTGGAGGGCCTGATGACCGAGCTCACCAAACGTGAGATCGAATCGTGGCCCACGGACCAGCCAGTCGTCCTGCACGAGCGCTTGCAGCGGCTGACGCTCGAGATCGTGTTGCGCGCGGTGTTCGGCCTCGAGCGCGGCGCGACTCTCGACCGATTGCGTGAACTGCTCACCGAGGTGCTCGAGTTCGCCGAGAACCCGATCTCTCTGCTCCCGTTTGCCCAGCGGATGCTCGCGGGACGTGGGCCG
>JBOGYB010000177.1:0-4537 GCA_050696555.1 Solirubrobacteraceae bacterium
GTGCTCTTGAACTCACCGGCGGGCGAAGGTAACGCGCATGAGAAGGCGTATGCGGCGGCGTTCGTGCTGTTGCTGATGGTGCTCGTGCTGAACATCGTCGTGATGCGCTTCAGCTCCGCGAGGACCCGGGACAAGCCGAGCCGCCGGCGGAGCATCGTGTCGGGCATCCCATGGATCGGCTGATGGGAGAGACCATGCGAGCCGAGCGTCCGAGGAGGTCGCGATGGACCCGTTGATGCCGCCACTCGTGCGACGGATCGTAGTGGAGCGCGAGCCCACTGTCGTCGAGCCGCCGCCAAACGGTGGCCTACCCGCCGCGACGGTCGCCAACCGCCTCGAGCGCCCACCCGTGAGCGACGCGGTGGAGCGCATGAGAGCCGAGGGAGTGTGGCTCGCCTACGGCGATCGCTGGGTAGTGAGAGACGTGAGCCTGCCCATGCGCAAGGGTGAGGTGTTGGCGCTGATTGGAGCGTCCGGGTCTGGCAAGACGACGCTGTTGCGGTCGCTGAACCGTCTCACGGAGATCACCGCGGGCGCGGCCCGCGCGGGTCGGATCACACTCGACGGGGAGGAGATCGGAGAGATCGAGGTGAACTCGCTGCGGCGGAGGGTGTCGATGGTCTTCCAGCAACCCAACCCCTTCCCGATGAGCATCTTCGAGAACGTGGCGTATGCGCTGCGCGAGGAGCACCCCCAGGGGGGCAGGCGCAAACGACATTCTCGCACCGAGCTCGAGCCCAAGGTGATCGACGCGCTGCGGCGCGCCGGACTGTATGACGAGGTGGCAGGGAACCTCGAACATCCGGCACTACGACTCTCCGGCGGCCAACAACAGCGGTTGTGCATCGCGCGAGCGCTTGCGGTGAAGCCGGAGGTACTGCTGCTGGACGAGCCCTGCTCGGCGCTGGATCCGATCTCAACCGCGACGATCGAGCAATTGATCGTGGGGCTGCGCGAGAGCGTGGCGATCGTGATCGTCACGCACAACCTGCAACAGGCGATGAGGGTGGCAGATCACGTCGCGTTCATGCACCTGGGCGAGTTGGTGGAGTACGGGCCTAGTACACAGGTGTTCGACAGCCCGCGCGAGGAGCGCACCCGCGAGTACGTGGGCGGCGCGTTCGGATGAGTTTTTTTTGATGAAAGCCGCGTACGGGTCGGTCCTCGGGACAGCGGTCGCGATATCCCTCGCGCTTGCTTGCTCAGGCTGCCAAACCACCGCTGAAAAGAGCGCCGAGCTGAAGAAGCTCCAAAAACACGAGGCGCTGGCGGTGAGGGGTGTATCGGTGAGCAGCGAGAACCCAAGCGTGAAGGTGCTCTATAGCGTGGTAGTGGGCTCCCAAGAAGGCACGACGGCGATCGTGGTGGACATGCGCAACACCTCCTCGCATGCGCTCCAGTTGGCGCCGATCGAGGTCACCGCGAAGGACATGAGGGGGAACGTCGTGTACCAGAACACCGGTCCCGGCCTGCAACCTTCGCTTACCAGCGTCTCACTGCTGGAGCCCGGGAGGGACACCGTGTGGGTTGACGACCAGGTGCAGGCAACGGGTGTGGCGACAACCGCGACTGCGCTCGTAGGTGAAGCGAAGGTGGCCTCCAAGATCCCCAAGCTCACGGTGAGCGGCGCACACCTGAGCGAAGAAGTCGGCTCGCAGATCGAGTCGGGGAGTGTGGCGAATCCGTCGTCGCAGACCCAGCAGGACCTTGTCGTATACGCGGTGGCCAGGAAGGGGTCGAAGGTCGTGGCGGCCGGTCGCGCAGTGCTACCGGAAGTCGCCGCGGGCGCGACGGCTCCCTTTCAGATCTACTTCGTGGGAGACCCAAGAGGGGCGCATATAGGAGTCAGCGCTCCGCCGACCACCTTCTGAGAAGCCCAACTACACTGACAGGCCAGAGCCTTCGACCACCTTGATGCATCTCGCGATCCGGTCGCCCACGAGATCTTGGAGACGACCGGGTAGGTCGCGTTTGAGGATCGTCACTTCCGGCGATTTGGACGCATCGGCGAACGCGTCGGACGCAACCCTGGCCAACTCGACCACGCGAGCCAGAAGAACTTCGCTGTCGAGTCCCATCTCACGAGCGACGGCCGGCCATATGTTGGGCTGGGGATGCACCCGATAGTCGCCTCCGATCTTCATCGCGAAGCGAAGCTTGCGCTCGTGTGCGCCATATGGAAGCGCCGACGCGATGTCGTAGAGCGGCGCCAAGCGAACCTGGTCGCCTGCCAGAAGCAACGAAAAGTTCTTCGCGTGGGCGTCGGTCCCGGCGATGAGCCAGTTCCAGATCAGTGCGTCGGCAAACCCGTTGACAGCGTCGTCGGCGACACGGGGAGACATGACTACCCGCAACAGCTTTGTCACCTCACCCACGCCCGGTCCGCCCTCGTTCTGATACTTCCGGGCCGGCGAGACCCCCAGCGCCTGGCAAAGATCCTCCTGGTGAACCCGGACGATGCCTCCCTTGATAAGGCGGCGGTCGTAGCGAGTGACAACCACCGCTGTCTCGCGGATGAAACGGGTGACTTTGCTGCGCGCGGCAAGCAGGCCCGCTCGTCGCGCGGCGTCCAAACACAAATGCTCATTGAGGTCGTGATCGTCGAGTCCGGCTACCGCGGGCTTGAGAATGTGGGTGGTGGGCGTAGCCCCGGTCGGAGAGCCCCAACGCCCGCCCTGCCGGAGCAAGGCGGTCTTCGCTTGCGCGCCCGCGAGGCTGAACTGACCGGTGAATGACTCACCAAGCCAAGCAGTTGAATCCTCACGGAGCTCCCGAAGGCGCCCCGCCACCTCATGGTGTGTGAGCCATGTGACTGTGCCGCCTCGCCCCAGAACGCGATCTATCCGATGTGGCGCCGCGAAGCGCACGGCACCAGCACAATCCTCACCAATCTGGGTGGATAGAAGCGAGAAGGGGGAGCGAGGGGACACGTGGAAGTGTCGAGCCCACCGGGCCAGAACCGCTTCGTTGTCGGGAAGGAGACCCAATAGCCATGGAGTAACGACATGGTCGGGGTGCGAGGACATTCCGGTCGGCATCGACAGGGACAGTGGGGTCGCACCGGGACGTAGGAGGTACCGCTCGTCGTACTCGAACCTCAATCGTCCTCCGCGAAGCCGCGACAACATTCCAGCGACCTCATCTCCCAAGACAACAAGCAGTGTGTCGGTCATGCTTTGCGATACTCGCTCAGCAGCACATCGAGGTCGACCGACCCGCTCGTGGAATGCTCGCGCTCCTCGTCGTAGGAGAGTATGTCGAGGCGAAGGTCGAGCTCGTGGAGCAGGCGCATGACGAGTCCAAACTCTGCCCTTGGACGACCGCCCTCGAACACAGTGACCCACTGCCGGGAGACACCCATTCGACGGGCCAACTCTTCCTGACTGAGACCAAGCGCCAGCCGGCGGCTTCGCGCCACGACCACAAGATCGCGTATCGAGTTGATCTGCATTTGTGGCACCCGTCGTCGTACGCTTACACGACAGCTATGTCGCTGTACGCTTACAAAGATACCATGTCAGCGTACGATGACATCTTGGGTGTTCGTCGCACGCTGAAATACAAGGACGTTCAGCCGTGACGTTTGCCCTGTTTGAGCATGATGCCCTCCACCACGTGGGCAACCGTCTCACAAGCGTCCACCGCGGCCTCGAGCGACTCGAAGATGTCCTTCCAACGAATCACAACCATCGGGTCGGCCGCCCCGCCGGCAAACAGCGAGGCCACTCCGTCGCGAAGCAGCCGGTCGCCCTCGTTCTCGAGGCGGTGAATCTCCACCAGGTACGGCCCCGGCTCGGCCCCCGCGCACAGACGCTCGAGCGCCTTGACTATCTGCTCGTCGGCGCCCACGAGCACGTCGGCCAGCTCGACGGCCTGCTCCATCGGCGCCTCCACCCCGTAGAGGTAGAGCAGCGCCGCGGTTTGCTCGGTGTGATCGAGCACATCGTCGAGCGCGGTGGCAAGCGCATAGCCATCGCCCGCATCGAAGGGCCGCTTCAGGCTCCTACCGAGTGGGTGGGAATTACGACTCAAGCGATGGATGATGTCGTGGGTGATGCGGTCGCCCTCCTGCTCGAAGGCCTTCAGCTCCTCCACGAGCCCGGAGTGCTCGGGCAACTCGGCGAGCAACTCGCGCAGCAGCAGACCGGAGCGCAGGATGTTGCTGCCCGCGTTCTCCACGAGCGTGACAAGGGTGGGGTCGGCCGAGCGCCGCAAAAAGCCCATCCGACAAGGGTATGGGTACGCCACTGGCCACGTCGTGCGCTTCACGACTTCTTCACGAGTAGATCACGACTTCGCAACGCAACAATGACGCCCATGAAGGCACCCTTCGGGGTGGTGGCCGTGCACCAAGACAACGCTGGTGTCTCCGCACAGGACGGCATTCTCCATGCTGGCGAGCTCGAGATCCGGCTCGGCGAGGGCCTGGTGCTCGCGGTCGGTCGCGCGCTCACCTTGTCTGTACGCGAGTTCGAGCTGCTCGTGGCACTTGCGAGCAGAGCGGGGGCGATAGTCACGCGCGAGGAGCTCTACCGCC
>JBOGYB010000178.1:0-4530 GCA_050696555.1 Solirubrobacteraceae bacterium
GCGCAGGCAACTGGAGCCGCCGAGCCCGTGCCCCCCGAGAAGGTAGCGCCAACTGTGACACCCCCGGTTGACATCTCGCCGCCACCCGACAAGTCGATCGATAGACCGGACGAGCGTGATGCACCGGCCCTGGCACCCCGCAGGGGGGAGCACCACGTGCATCGTCCACACCTCCACCGTCCCCATCTTCACCGTCCACACCTCCCGCACCGTGCCTCGCGTGAAAAAGTGGGTGCCGCTGGCTCCGGGGCTTTGCTGGCGCTCGCGGTGGTGCTTGCCCTACTAGCGGGTGCCGCGGTGATATTGATCCGCCACGCCAACCGCCCAGCGCCGCCGCCTGCGCCGAAGGTTGTCAGGGTGGTGATCCCGGAGGGCTTCACAGAGGCGCAGATCGTGCCACTCGCCCACGCGGCACGTCTGCGCGGCGACTACTCCGAGGCGGTTGCTCACGCGCAGCGCACACGACCGTTGCGGCCGTCCACCTATGGCGCTCCCCCGAGCACACGCAGCCTCGAAGGCTTCCTCTTCCCAGCTAGCTACGAACTCTATTCCGGCAGACCCGTCTCCGAGCTGGTGGCACAGCAGCTCGATGCCTTCCGCGGCAATTTCGGTGGGGGGGAGGTCCACCGCGCGAAGGTGCTCGGTGTGACGCCCTACGACCTGCTGATCGTGGCGTCGATCATCGAACGTGAGGCGGGCACCGCACACGACCGTCCGCTCGTGGCAGCGGTGATCTACAACCGACTGCGCTTGAACATGACACTCGGCGTCGACGCGACGCTGCGCTACGCCCTGCACGACTTCACGCACCCACTCACCGAATCCCAGCTCGCCTCGAAATCTCCCTACAACACGCGCATCCACAAGGGCTTGCCGCCTACCCCCATCTCCAACCCCGGCACCGCGGCGATTCGGGCGGCCGGGCACCCCGCGCATGTCTCCTACCTCTACTACGTGGCGGGAGCCGACGGTTGTGGCGAGCAGGTGTTCTCGACGAGCTACGCCAAGTTCGAACAGGATGCCGCCGCTTACCGTGAAGCGCTGCGAAAGAACGGTGGACGCGTCCCCACGTGCCACAAGAAATGAAGCGGTTGGGTGTCATCGGCTGGCCCGTCTCCCACAGCCGCTCTCCTGCCATGTTCCGCGCCGCGTTCGAGGCGTGCGGATTGAACGACTGGAGCTACCAGCGCCTGCCGCTGCCGCCGGAGCTCCTCGCGGAGTCCGTCCGCGCGCTTCCCACCAATGGGTTCGTGGGGGCGAATGTGACGATCCCCCACAAGCAGGCCGGGCTTGCGCTGGCCGATCGCGCAAGCGAGTCAGCCAGGGCAATCGGCGCCGCCAACACCCTCAGCTTCACACCCGAGGGCATCGAAGCGGAGAACACCGACGCCCCTGGTGTGATCGCGGCGCTCGGGCGCTCCCCGGCCGGCATGAGCGCGCTCGTGTTGGGTGCGGGCGGCAGCGCCCGCGCCGTCGTATGGGGGCTCATGAACTCCGGCGCCGCTGAGGTTTCGGTGTGGAATCGCACCTCCGCGCGTGCCGAGGGTCTAGCAGGCGAGCTGGGTGCCCGTGTGGTGGGGACTCCGGTGAAGGCCGACCTGCTCGTGAACTGCACCTCTGTGGGCCTGCAACCCTCGGCCAGTGAGGGTGCCACGCTCAACCAACTTGCTCTAACGGCCGATCAGGTCGGTAGCTATGCGTATGTCATCGACCTCGTCTACCGCGATGAGCCGACGCCCCTGCTTGCCGCTGCACGCCGGCACGGCGCCGCGACGGTCACGGGTCTCGAGGTTCTTGTCGCGCAGGGGGCGCTCAGCTTCGAACGGTGGACAGGCCTGCCGGCGCCGCTGGATGCGATGCGCCGTGGCGCCGGGGTCGAGACGCCCTAGTCTTCGCCGCCACCTTCAGGGGGCGCCGTGAGCACCCCGCCGAGCGGCCTACCGGAGGACGACCTCTTCTTCGACCGCGACGAGCTGCGTGTGGATGTGCAGGTGACTCGCGAGGAGAGCGAGCGCCCCCGCGAGCCCGACCCGCCGCGGGATCCGGACCCATCGCCTGCCGCTGAATCGTCGGTCGCGGGAGTGACACAGCCGTCCCGTCGTGGCTCCTCTTCGCGCTTTCTCACAGATGTGATCGTCGACATGGTGCTCGCCACGCGCGAGCAGGTGGACCAGGCGATCGAGGCCTCGCGCAACGAAGGCACCACACCCGAGCGGGTGCTGCTTGCCAGGGGCGCCATCACCCCTGACGGCTTGGCCCGCGCGCTGGCCGAGCGCTATGGCCTCGATCACCTCGACCTCGATGTCTTCCCGGTGGACATGGGTGCAGCGAATCTCGTCGTCAACACCGCCGCCAAGCGCTACCAGGCGGTACCGGTGTCCTTTGTGGACAAACGCACGCTTCTGCTTGCGATGGCCGACCCTTCGAACGTGCTTGCCGTGGATGACGTGGCGATCATGACTGGCTATGAGGTGCGTGTGGCGGTGGCCTCTCCCGATGCGATCGGCGACCTCATCTCGCGTATGGCGCGCCTGGATGATGTGGTCTCCGGCGAGTCGGCGATCGAGGACTCGGAGGACGCGAGCGCGGAGATCGTCAACCTGCGCGAGACCGCCGACGACGCGCCGGTAGTCAAGCTCGTCAATCAGATCGTCGCCCAGGCGGTGGAGCTGGGTGCTTCCGACGTCCACCTGGCACCCGACGGCAACGAGGTGCGTGTGAGGGTGCGGGTCGACGGGATCCTCCAGGACATCACCACGGTGCCGCGGCGGATGGCGGCAGGTGTGGTGTCGCGCGTGAAGATCATGGCCGAGCTCGACATCTCCGAGCGCCGCCTACCGCAGGACGGTCGCGTGGGTCTGACCGTCGACGGTCGGCATGTCGATCTGCGCGTCGTCACGCTCCCCTCCGTTCACGGCGAGTCGATCGTGATGCGCATTCTCGACAAGGACTCGGTGGTGATGAAGCTCGAGAAGCTCGGCATGGCCGAGGAGGAGCGCAGGCGTTTCGAGAAGGCTTTCAACGAGACCCACGGCGCCGTGCTCGTCACCGGTCCTACAGGCTCGGGTAAGTCGACGACGCTCTACGCGGCGCTACTCGCGCTCAATACTCCTGAGAAGAACATCATCACGGTCGAGGACCCGGTCGAGTACGAACTGGACGGGATCACGCAGGTGCAGGTCTCGAGCAAGGTCGGCTTGACTTTCGCCACCGGCCTGCGCGCGATGGTGCGTGCGGACCCCGACGTGATCATGGTGGGGGAGATCCGCGACCGCGAGACCGCCCAGATCGCCGTCGAGTCGGCGCTCACCGGCCACCTCGTGCTCTCCACGCTTCACACCAACGACGCACCGTCCGCGATCACCCGTCTCACCGAGATGGGGATTGAGCCGTTCCTTGTGGCTTCCGCACTCGATTGCGTGCTCGCGCAGCGGCTCGCCCGCATGTTGTGCGCGAACTGCAAGCAACGCACGATCGTCCCCGCCGAGGTCCTGCGCGAAAGCGGCTACAAAGTGCTCGTCGACCTGGAGGCCTACGAGCCCGTCGGCTGCCGGCGCTGCTCCAACAGCGGCTACCGCGGCCGTCTAGGCATCTACGAGGTCATGAGTCTTTCCTCCGAGATTCGCCGCCTCGCCCTGGAACGACGCTCCTCGGAGGAGATCCGCGATGTCGCGGTCCGCGAAGGCATGCGCCGTCTGCGCGAGGATGGTCTTGAGAAGGTCCGCCAGGGACTCACCTCGGTGGCAGAGATCGCTCGTGTGATCGGGAGTAGTTGAGATGTGTGGCGCATCTGCCGATAAGTGGCGCATGAGTGGTGATCTGGCAATGCCCACGACGTATATGCGTCATGACCGGGAGCCCGTGCGATGAGCATCGACTTCGCTGATCTGCTGATGGAGGTCGTCAAGCGGCGTGCCTCCGACCTGCATCTCTCTGCCGGGGCGCCGCCGACCGTGCGCGTGCGCGGACGCCTCACCGCCGTCGAGGGATATCCGACCCTCTCCAGCACCGAAACGCGCGAGATCGTCTATTCGATCCTCTCGGGCGATCAGCGCCAACGTCTCGAGACCAACTGGCAGCTCGACTTCGCCTACTCGATCCCCGGCCAGGCGCGCTTCCGTGTCAACGCTTATTACCAGCGTGGCGCGATCGGCGCCGCGTTCCGTCTGATCCCCTTCGATCTCACCTCGATCGACGCGCTCGGGTTGCCGCCCGCGGTGCACGACTTCATCCGCAAGCCGCGCGGGTTCGTGCTCGTGACCGGCCCGACGGGCTCAGGCAAGTCGACCTCGCTCGCGGCGATGATCGACGAGATCAACGCTACGCGGGAAGAGCACATCATGACGATCGAGGACCCGATCGAGTTCCTGCACGCGCACAAGAAGTGCCTGGTCAACCAGCGCGAGCTGGGCTCCGACGCGCAGTCCTTCGCCGACGCGCTGAAGGCCGCGCTGCGCCAGGACCCCGATGTGATCCTGGTCGGCGAGATGCGCGACCTGGAGACGATCTCCACCGCTCTCACTGCTGCGG
>JBOGYB010000179.1:0-4499 GCA_050696555.1 Solirubrobacteraceae bacterium
CCAAGCTCGATGCGGCGCCTTATGACGATGAGCCGCTGACCGAGGAGGATCTGCGTGCGGTTCGAGAGGCACGTACAGAATCGGGCGTAGCTTGGTCTTTCAGGCCCCGCACGGGACAGCTACGCCTCTGCGCGCTCTGTCATCCATGCGCGCACGTCATGCTTAAATCGAGGGTTGGTGGAGAATCTCAACCGGAGAATACTCGCATGTGGCACCGTCAATTTTATTTTTGATTCGTCGGCCTCGGTCAGCGCAGTTACTCCCAGTGGCACGGAGATGCTGCGCAGCCTGTCGACTAGGTGTTTGTCGGCTAGACTATGACCGAGCACAAGTATGTGGGTCGCCGCGTCGAGCGCGCTGTCGAACTCAACCCAAATCGCTCTGACTATCGAGTCCTCTACTACCTTATTATTGCTCGGGTAAAGTACCGCGGGCAAACCATTCGTGGGGCTGTAGGGCGCGGTAGCAGGATACTCCACTATTTCGCCTGTTTGATTGCGGTACCAGCCCACGGCTCCATGCAAGTGCAGGATGGCCGGCTCGTCTTGGTAGGCACCGAGACCAGCCGGTAAAAGTTGTGGGTACTCGACTCCGTCGTAGTAGAAGCCCGTGCGTGCTCGCAACTTAAGTGCGCTGAAGGCCATCTCCAATGACCGGTCGTAGTTGGTGGTAGCGCAGATGAACTGATGCGGCCGACCCTTGACGAGCGCCGGAGCAGCCGGTCATAAGCATTGGCTGCGCCTGCTGCATCGAAACGTTGGGGGCCGAATAGATCGAAAAGTGTTTCGTTTAGTGCGGTCTCCAGTGCCTTACCTCGACGCTCGGCCTGCTCCCAGGCACGCACAAAGTGTTTCACAGTTGCGTCTTCGCGACTATCGCTACCGCTTGTCACGGAGGCAAATCGCATGTTGAGGTCTTTAAGCTGAAGCCAGCGCGTCAGTTCACCGAGCAGCTCCTCAAACTCTTGACCCGTCTGGACAGCATCGAGCCCAAGCAGGTTCGATAGCCCGTTGCCCAAGCGCTGCCTCAGAACGCGTGCCCAGCCGTCCATTTGCGGGATCGGGTCCGAACTCGGAGCGTTTAGAAGCGTGCTTGCGCCAGCACCGGTGATCAATAGGAGTCGCACAGACGACAAGTCTACGGAGTCCACGACTGACTAGGTGAATCGTGCGCGGGCTGATGTTGTTCTACGTCGCACAATCGGCGCTGTGCGTCAGCTCCCTGTTAGGAGTTCTTTGTACACGGTGAAGGCCAAGGATACCTACGCTTGTTTGTTTCCCGGCTCCAAGCTTTAGTTGCTTCAGGTGGTGGCGCACCTAGTATGCACGCGGTTACTCTGTCGTAGGCTTCATTTTGGTAATACCACGATAAGCGCATCGTGAGGCTTTGTTCGAAGTAAGGACGAACAATTTTCTCCCACCGTTCAGTGTCATTTGGCTTCATCATTTCCGTTCGTAGATACGACGCCACGTCGTCAGCGAAATCGATGATCATTTCAGCCGTTGCCATCGCTTCATAAGAAAGATGACTTTCGACCGGAGGCATTATTTCCCCCCTAGCGGTCGTGAAGAAGAACGGTCGGAGCTTAGCGTGAGTCACGAAATGTTGGTCAACCCCCACCATCGCTTCCTCAAGGCGGGAGTTCAGACTGGCCTGCTGAAGTTGATTGTTCTTGCGTTGGAGACCGTTTGCTTGCCACAGGCTTACGGCAGCAACGGTGGCCGCAACAAGAGCGGCTACTGTGCTCAGCGAAATGCTACGCGTTCGCCTCTCGTGCGTCTGAGTTAAGGCTTTAGCGGCCGACACACCTTGATCGGCCCTCACTTGGTCATCTAGTTGCTCCGATACCCCCACGGATTGGAACAATACTGATGGTGTGTGATGCCAGATTTCTGATGCAGCTCGGCCTACGACGCGAAGTCTTTAGGCTCCTGCCCTTGTTCGAGCGTACGGCCTGCCGGCCCATCGGCGATGCGGTTTCGTTCAGGCTCGACCAGGATCAGCCGCCACTGGCTATGACGGGCAAGCATCGTCAGTACGTGATCGCGTAGTTCCAGAAGCTCCGGTGTTCCTCCAAGCGTGAGGTGGGCGACGGTGGAAGAGTCGAGGCGGAAGTCGAGACGGCCAGGAATCTCAGACTTCTCGGCGTCGCCCATCGCCATCAGCAACGCCAGGTACTCACTCTCGACAGGCCCACGGCAGGCGACCAAGACTGCGCGATTGCCGAGCGAGCTGCTGATATAGGCCAGACCGGCCATGCCTCCCTCCCACGCGGCGTCAGTGTTGAAGCAGACTGGCTTAGGGGCTTTCCCCGCCCGTTGCTTGGGAAGAAGCACCGACCGGCGAGCAGCAAGAAGTTCTATGTCGCTCGGCCCAACAGCCTTCGGAGCTTTCCGCCTCCCGACCATCACCACGCATCGCTGGCCGCGCTCGCGTGCTCGGTCATCGCCGCAACTGCCCAGCGATGAACCGGGCGGCTGTTCGCACCTTCGGGCCGATATGGCGTTCGAGTTGCTTTGGTGTGTAGTCGGCGGCGGGTGCGGTTACTTCCACCGCGAAGGTATGTCCCCCGATTGGGTCGTAGACGGCTTGTGCAATCGAGCGGACTCCTGGGGCTTGCTCCTCGTCGCTTATGGCCAAGCCTTTAGTCCCGATTTGCGCCAATTGCTCGATCAGCGCAAACTCGCTGGTGATGGTGTTTGGCGCCATGCGTGTTAGCTGCATGTCGTCAATCAGCGCGGATTGCTGTGGCGCGGTCTGACTCGCCAGCATCGCCTTCCCGACTGCGGTGCTGTGGAGCGGGAGGTGTGCGCCGGTTCTGAGGTCGAGGTCGGCTTCGTATTGACCGCGACCGTGGCCGTATACGCGTTGCACGTAGATCGCTCGCGGCCCATCCATGACGGCCAGGCTGGCGGTGTGGCCAGTTTGGTCTCGCAGCTCCTCAAGGTCGGGTTGGGAATCGAGGTGTGTCGCGATCATCGAGAGCATCACCAGACTGACGTCGGCTGCGCCAGGGGCGAGCCGATACCGTTGATCCTTGTTCTGCTCCAAGAAGCCCAAAGCCACGAGCGTTCTTGCGTAGCGCTGGGCCGTGGCAGAGCTTGTGCTCATCATTTGCGACATATCGCGAACCCCGAGATTGGGTGCCTGTGAGAAGCATTCGAGCATCGCCATCCCACGTTCCAGCGCCAGCGAGCGGCGCGTGGCCGGTAAGTCCCTGGTTGAGCGGCTTGGATCGGTGGCTGCCGTACGCATAGCCTCGTCGTCATCTCCTGTGTCGGCCCGCTTCGGGCTCACAACCACGTGTCCGGTGTCTGGCGTTTGTTGCGTCGAACACGGATGACGTCGAGAGCGCTGGTCAGCCGATAGCGCCCACCTGGGGCTTTCGTCAGGTAGCCGAGCGCCGTAAGTAACCTGAGAATGCAGCGAGCTAAGAGGCGTGAGTAGCCGGTCAGCCGAGCAGTGTCGGCCCAATGCAGGATGACGCCCTGATTGTGGAACTGAGCCAGCACCGTAAGCCCTTGCGTGAATGAGCGCGGACACGCCAAAGGCTCACCGGATTGGCGATGGTCATCGTATGTGGACATCACCGAGAAATCGTCGCTCGTGTGCCGCGCGACGGGTAGACCGCAACGGGCATAGTCCGAATGCGGCTGTTAGCCGGTGGCCGCGACGTTCTCCAGAGTCAACTCCTCAATGCGAGACGACGAGCGCGGAGGAGAAACAGAGCTGGCCTAGCCAAGCTGCCGGTGGCCTCCAAGATGCGTTCGGTCGCCGGTCTAGCCGAGGGAATCCAGGCTTGCGCGTCGGAGAGATACAGCGCAACCATGCCTGCGAGGATCAAGCGGTGATGCGGCGGCACCTCGGCCGCACGCGTGACCGTTTCGCTGGCAAGCAGGCCGAGACGCTCGATCATCTCCTCCTGCGAGGCGTAGTGATCGAGCAGATTGCTTTGACCCGTCTCGCGGTCTTCGGCCCGGTCAATGAGACAGTCAAGCATGATGTGCAGCGCCTCCGCCCACGGCCAGTAGAGCGCCTCGATGGCATCGACCTCGTGCCGCGTCAAGGCTGGATCGGTGGCGGCGGCGATGTGCGCAAAGATCGCTAGCGACGATCCGCAGGCCGCGCCAAGCTCCCACCACCGCAGCAGCGAGCCAGTCGGTTGCGTGCTGGCCCAATGAGTAAGCGTTGCGTAGTCGCAGACGGTGGCGAGATTGATCTGGCTTTGGTAGAAGACCACGCGCCAGGCGTGGCGAATCACCGCCTCGGCCACCATGTCGTACGAAGGCAGGGCGGCGATTGAAGCGCGGCACCCCTCGATCAACGTGAGGAGATAGCAGCCGTCGTCGTAGCGAGCGTGGTGTTGGTAGTAGTCGGGGTGCGGGAGGTCGGGCTGCAAGGCAGCGACAAAAGCGCGGTGCAACTGATGGGCGTTGGCAGCGGGGGCATGGCTCGGCTGCTCCATGAGGGTGTCGGCGTAGTCGAAAACACCTTGGAGG
>JBOGYB010000180.1:0-4466 GCA_050696555.1 Solirubrobacteraceae bacterium
CCGGTGGCGACGATCGTGCCCTGACCGTTCATCAATCGCGGCACCGACGCAACCGTGCCGATACCACCGGGGTTGGTGAGCGTGATGTTGCCCCCCACCAGGTCGTCGGCGGTGAGGGTGTTCGTGCGTGCCTTCTCCACGAGCGTGTCGTATGCAGCCAGGAAATCGTCGAAGGAGAGGCGGTCGGCGCCGCTTATGACCGGCACCATCAGCGTGCGGGAGCCATCCTTCTTCTCGACGTCCACCGCCAGCCCGATGTTCACCTGGCCGTCGCTCACGCGGTAGGGCTTGCCGTCGGTCTCCTCGAAGTGGTGGGTCATCACTTCCATCTCTCCCGCCGCCTGCGCGATCGCGTAGGCGATCAGGTGGGTGAAGGAGACCCGCTTTCCTGCCGTCTTCAATTCGCGGCGGCGCGCGTCCAGCGTTGTCACGGTCAGGGTCCTGAAGCTGGTGGCGGTGGGGATCGAGCGCGACTGATCCATGTAGCGCGCGAGCATCGCCGCGCCCCCCTTCAGCAGCTGCCGCTCGCCCACCGAGGCCGTCGTCACGGCCGAGCCGTTCGTTCCCGCACCTGCGACCCCCGCGCCGAGGACGTCAGCCTTGACGATCCGTCCGCCCGGGCCGCTCCCCGACACTTGCGTGAGGTCTACACCCTCGGCAGCCGCTACACGTGCGGCCACGGGCGAGATGCGCGTGCCGTCGGGGACTATGCCGTCGTCAGTGACTGTGTCGTCGCTCGCCGGCTTCGTGCCGTCCGCAACGGCGCCGCTCGACTCGGGAGGCTCTGTCGAGCCGTTGGTTGTCTCAGGAGGTGAGGTTTGAGGGGTATCCCCATCCGATCCCTCCTCGCCGGTAGACAGACGGGCGATCACCTGTCCCACACCGACCGTGTCGCCCTCCTCGGCCAAGATCTCAGTGACCGTGCCGCTCGCGGGCGAAGGCAGCTCGACGTCCACCTTGTCGGTGGAGATCTCTACGATCGTGTCGTCAACCTTGATGAAGTCGCCGACCTTGACATGCCATTCGAGGATTGTTCCCTCGGCAACAGACTCGCCGGCTGCAGGGGTCACGACGTCGATCGTCTCGTTGATCGTCGTGCCGGTGGGCATCCAAACTCACTCTAGCGTGCGCAACCCACGGAAGTGAATCGTGGGTGGGCTCCTCAGTGTCTCTTCACATCCCCTAACAATCGTGTGACCACGTACTTATCTCCGATTGCTCGAATCCGGCGGCGCTCTACGCGCGGCGTCGCTGCTCCCGTATGAACTCATAGCTTCCGAAGAATGGCCCGATGCCCCCTAGCACGGCGACGGCCACCGCAAGTCGCAGCGAGACGACCCTCATGCGAGCCGCCAGGATGCACGCGAGCGACATCCCTATCCACAAGAACCCATGTGTCCATCCCAAAAGGAGCGTCTCGGGCTGTGGTTTGCCCAGAGCAAACGCACATACGAGCAGCGATGTGTATACGCACGAGTGAAAGTACGACGTCCACTTCAGGAGAGCAAACGGGGGGGTGAGGTGGCTCGTCGGCGTACTCCGCGCTCGTGCGAGAGCCGATGCCCTGTCAGCCTCGCCTGCCTGCTCGCTCACTCCGACAGCCAGCGCGCCATCCTGCGCAGGCCCTCCTCGGCCTCCCGCGGCCACTCGTCCACGTCGCTCGGCCACCATGCGTACTCATCGTGCTCGTGATCGGGGGTCACCTCGGCGCCCTCCGGTAGCCACGCTTGCCCTACGAACATCACGAGCCGATGGGGGAGCCGCACCAGCGCCTCAGCCTGCACACGCTCGGGGGACACCGACCACTCCTCCTGCAGCTCACGCACCAAGGTGTCAGCTGGATTCTCGCCGAGGTCTACGGCTCCGCCTGCGCCGAGCGCCCAGCGTCCCGCCCAAGAAGAGAGCCACGCGGCGCGTTTCCCCGCCAGCCAGCGGCCGTCCGCGGCACGTGTGACGCACAGCGCCGCGAGGCTGCAGGATGCATCGCCCTCGACGAGCCGCAGCGCCCATCTCAGCGGTTGCATCTCCATCTCGATCCCCTGCCCCGAGTCTTTGTAGTCGACGAGTCTCGCCGCAAGACCATCGTGGCTGGGAGACCCCCGCTCGCGCAGTCCCGCGATCTGGGCGTCCGCGGCCGCGGTATGCGCGGGGGAGGGCTCGAAGTGCTCGGTGTGCCAGCGCGTGGTCACCCGTTCCAGCTCCCACGGACCGCGCGCGAGGATCTCCGGGGTTTCGTTGGTGGTGGGTTGCGCTCGCATCGCCATCACTCACAGGCTAGTCCCCAGGGTGGGCGGCAAGGTGAAGATGTTCTGAAATGGCGATCTCGAGGCGACCCCCGTGCGGAGCTGGCCCTACACTCGCTCCACCGTGACGACCGCCACCCGCCGACGCAAGCATTGGGGTTGGGGATATGAGGACGAGCAGCCCTCACCCGACGAGGTTCGGGCTGCCGCGGGAGGTCTTGCCACCCATCTTGGCTTCCCCCCGCAGGAGGTGGAGGATCCGGTGAGCCTCGATGAGGTTGTGCTGCGCCCCCCGAGTGTGGCCCCCCCCGCCGCGCTTGCGTCAATCTGCTCCTCTGACGTTCACGCGCGTGCTTCCCACGCGCTCGGCAAGTCCTACTCGGACATCGTGCGTGGTTTTCGCGGCCGCTTCGACCACCCCCCCGACTTCGTGGCGCATCCGCGCGACGAGGGAGACGTGGAGCGGGTACTCGAATGGTGCTCCTCCGAGCGTGTCGCGGCGATCCCCTACGGCGGCGGCACGAGTGTTGTGGGCGGGGTGGAGCCGCTCGTGGGCGACAGCTACAACGGCGCCATCACGATCGATCTCGGTGCGATGCGCAACGTGGTCGAGGTCGACGAGGTCTCCCGCGCGGCACTGATTCAGGGTGGCGCCACCGGCCCCGACCTGGAGGCCCAGCTATCCACCCACGGCCTCACCCTGCGCCACTTCCCGCAGTCGTTTGAGCTCTCCACCCTCGGTGGTTGGGTAGTGACGCGCGCCGCCGGTCATTTCGCCACCGTGTGGACCCACATCGAGGACTTCGTAGAGTCGGTCCACGCGATCACTCCCATGGGGAGTTGGGTGTCGCGTAGGCTCCCCGGCTCGGGCGCAGGCCCAAGTCCCGACCGCATGCTCGTCGGCTCGGAGGGCACGCTGGGGATCGTGACCGAGGCATGGGTGAGGGTGCAGCCTCGCCCCACCCATCGCGTCTCGGCCGGGGTGCGCTTCCTCACGTTCACAGCCGGCGCCGAGTGCGTGCGTGCACTCTCACAGTCGGGACTGCACCCGAGCAACTGCCGCCTCATCGACCCCGCAGAGGCGCGCTTCACGATGGCAGGCGACGGCACGTTCGCGCTGCTTGTGCTCGGCTTCGAGTCATCCGACCACCCCGTCGATCTCCTGATGGACAGGGCCCTTGCGATCTGTGCCGAGCATGGCGGTACCCCCGGTGAGCGCCGCGGCTCCGCCGAGGGCGGGGCTTCCGCAACGGCCACGTCGCGCGCGCACAACGGCGCGTCCGAGGCAAACGCGGGTAGCGGGGTGGGGGCGTGGCGCGAAGCCTTCCTCCGCGCCCCCTATGTGCGCGACATCTTCGTCGCCATGGGGGTGCTGTCGGAGACCTTCGAGACCGCCGTCACGTGGGATCGTTTCTCCACCTTCCACGAGCGCGTGATGGGCGCAGCGCAAGCGGCCGTCGAGGAGCTGAGCGGACAGGGGCAGGTGTCGTGCCGCTTCACCCACGTCTACCCCGACGGCCCGGCACCCTATTACACGGTGCTTGCCCCTGCCCGTCGCGGGGAAGAGGTGGAGCAGTGGGCCGCGATCAAGGCCGCCGTCTCCGAGGTGCTCGTGAAAGAGGGGGCCACCATCACCCACCACCACGCGGTGGGGCGCGATCACCGGCCCTGGTATGACCGCCAACGCCCCGACCTCTTCGCCGTCGCGCTACGCGGTGCGAAGGCCGCCGTCGACCCGCAAGGAGTGATGAACCCCGGGGTGCTCCTGGACCCCCTCACATGAACGTCGCCGTGCTCGGGCCAGGTGGGGTTGGGGGACTTGTCGCAGCCGCCCTCACTCGCGCGGGTGAGCGAGTCACCGTCGTCGCACGCGACTCCACCGCCGCCACGATCTCCGAGCACGGTGTGCGCGTGCGGAGTGTGCTCCTCGGCGACTTCACAGCCCACCCAGGCGCTGTGGCGCGTCTCGACGAGCCCGTCGATGTGCTCATCCTCGCCACCAAGGCCGCTGGCCTGCACGAAGCGCTCGACCGCATCGACGCCACGCCTCGGCTTGTGCTCCCATTGCTCAACGGCCTCGACCACATCGCGGTGCTGCGCGAGCGCTTCGGCGACACCCCCGTGGTAGCAGGCACGATCCGCGTCGAGGCCGACCGCCCCGAGCCTGGGGTTGTGGTTCACACGAGCCAATTCCTGCGTATCGACATGGCTTCCAAGCATGCT
>JBOGYB010000181.1:0-4423 GCA_050696555.1 Solirubrobacteraceae bacterium
GAGGTAGGCACCGCGGACGGTGCCCCCTTTCTCCAGCTGGGAGAGCTCTTTCTCGGCGGTGTTGATGGGGACGGCAAAGCCGATGCCGACACTGCCGCCACCGCTGCCACCCGTCTCGATCTGGGAGTTGATGCCGATCACTTCGCCCTTCGCGTTCAGCAGCGGCCCGCCGGAGTTGCCGGGGTTGATGGGGGCATCGGTCTGTAGGACGTTGTCGATCGTGAAGCCGTTAGGGGAGGTGATCTGGCGCTGCAGAGCGGACACCACCCCCGTGGTGAGGGTGCGGTCGAGGCCGAAGGGGTTGCCGATCGCAAGCACCGGGTCGCCGACCTGGGCCTTACTCGAATCGCCCAGCGCGAGCGGATGCAGCGTGAGCCCTTCGGTGGAGATGCGCAGCACGGCGAGATCGTTGGAGGGGTCCTTGCCGATCACTTTCGCTTCCACGGCCTGACCGTGTTCGAAGCTCACCATCACCTTCACCGCGTTCTCCACGACGTGGTAGTTGGTGAGGATCGTGCCGTCCTTGTTGATGACGAAGCCCGAGCCGGTAGCGGTGCCCTGCTGGGTCTGGCCTTCGCCGAAGCTGAACGGGGATTCGGTTTGGCGCACGATCGTGGAAGTGATGAAGGCGACCCCGGGGGCGTCCTTCACGTAGATCTGATGCGGCGTGAGCCCGGTGCTCCGCGCGGAGGCGTTGGAGGGGGCGATCGGGGAGGACGACTGCTGGATGACCGTCACCGTCTTGGTCGAAGAGCCGAGCCCACCGGTGGCGGCGATGACGGCAACCACCAATCCCCCACCGACGAGGGCGGAGATGAAGGGAATGAAGAACGTGCGCTTCATATCGAGAAGGATTGCGGAGGGCGATCAACGAGAACTAAAGAAAAGCCATCCGGGTCTATAAATCTATAGAAGGTCGAGGGTTGCGCGCGAGCAGCTGAGCGAGCACCTCTTGGGGGTGGGGGGCGCGCATGAGGGTCTCTCCCACCAACACCGCTGCGACGCCCCGGCGCTCCAGCTCGGCTACCTGCTCGGCGTGGACTATCCCCGACTCCGACACGACGATGGCATCGGGGGGCATCGCGTCGAGCAACTCGAAGGTGCGTTGAATGTCGACCGTGAAGTCGCGCAGGTCTCTGTTGTTGACCCCGATCAACTTCGCCCCGGCGGCCGCGGCACGGGAGAGCTCCTCGCGGTCGTGCACCTCGACGAGCACGTCGAGGGAGATCGTTGTGGCGAGCTCGTGAAGCGAGGTGAGCGTGGGTTGGTCGAGCGCGGCGACGATCAGCAGCACCGCGTCGGCGCCCGCGAGACGCGCCTCATAGAGCTGATATGGGTCGAGGACGAAGTCCTTGCGCAGGATGGGGAGACCGCACGAGGCACGGGCGAGCTTCAGGTCGTCGAGGGAGCCCGCGAAGTTGGGTTCCTCCGTGAGCACCGAAAGCGCACTGGCCCCGCCGCGCTCGTAGGCGGCGACGATGTCCTCGAGCTTGGCGTCCTCACGCAGCGTGCCGGCGGAGGGAGAGCGGCGCTTGAACTCCGCGATCACGCCGATCCCGGGACGCGCGAGCGCCTCGCGAAAGCGTAGGGGGTGTCCGTTTTGGGGGACGGTTGCCATAACCATCGTTTCCAGTCCCTCTCGCGGTAGGGACAGCTTGCGACGCTCAACCACCTCGCGCGTTTCGGAGAGGATGCGGTCGAGCACGGTCATCCGGCGACCTGTTCCGGGGCGTGTGTGTTGCTCGCCTGCACATAACGGTCAAGCGCGGAGACGGCAGCTCCTGTGGAAATCGCCGCGCGCGCGGCTTCCACACCATCGGCGATGCTGTCGGTGGCCCCCGCGGCATAGATGGCGGCACCGGCGTTGATGAGGACCAGATCTGCGCGCACACCCTGCTCGCCGGCGAACACGGATCGCGTGACTTGGGCGTTTTGCTCGGGGGAGCCCCCATCCAGCAACGGGTCGGAGGGCTCAGCGAGCGCGATCCCGACGTCCCCGGGGGTGAGGGTGTAGCGGGAGATGTCCTCCCCGTTGACCTCCACCACGGTGGTGGCGGCAGAGGTGGAGACCTCGTCGAGACCGTCCTCTCCCGAGACGACCAATGCACGGGTGACACCCAGTCGCGCGAGCGCGCCCGCGATCGTCTCCAGGAAGCTCGCGTCGGCGACGCCGATGAGCTGATGGGTGGCACCCGCGGGGTTGGTGAGTGGGCCGAGGAGGTTGAAGATCGTGCGTACCGCAAGCTCGCGGCGAACGGGGATGACGAAGCGTGTGGCTTGGTGATGGGCGGGCGCGAACATGAAGCCGAAGCCGGCCTCGGCGATGCACTTGGAGACCCCGGCGGGGTCGAGGTCGATGCGGGCCCCGAGCGCCTCCAGCAGGTCCGCCGACCCGGAGGAGCTCGTGGCGGAGCGGTTGCCGTGCTTTGCCACCGCACAACCCGCGCCGGCGGCCACAAGCGCCGCGGTGGTGGAGACGTTGAACGTGCGCCGTCCCCCACCGGTGCCGGCTGTATCGAGCAGCTCGCCCCCCTCGGTGGAGACATGGGCGGCAAGGTCGCGCATCGTATGGGCAAGCCCCGCGAGCTCGTCCACGGTCTCCCCCTTCGTGCGCAGCGCGATCAGGAACGCGGCGATCTGAGTCTCTGAGACCTCACCGTGCATGATCTCCGCGAGCACCTCGGAGGTCTCCTGGGAGCTGAGGTCACGGCGTGAGGCGAGCGCGTCGATCGCGCTCGTGAGGACGGGATTGGGCATCAGCCCTCGGCTCTCGCTACCGGTGGCTTCGTGGCGGGAGCGCCCCCGGCGGTGGATGAGTGGCCGCTCTGGTGCAGGAAGTTGGAGAGCAGGTGCTTACCCTCGTCGGTGAGCACCGACTCGGGATGGAACTGCACCCCCTCGGCGGGGAGCTCGCGATGGCGCAGCGCCATCAATACCCCACCGCCGCGCGCGGTGGCCTCCAAGCAGTCCGGGAGATTCTCCTCGACGACAAGCGAGTGGTAGCGACCGACGGTGAGCGGGGAGGAGAGCCCGGCGAAGATGGTGCGACCGTCGTGCTCGATCGTGGTTGCCTTGCCGTGGACGGGTGCGTGCAGGATCACGCTCCCACCGAACGCCTGGGCCATCGACTGGTGGCCCAGACATACCCCGAGTGTGGGGATCCCGGCTTCGGGGAGGCGGCGAGCGACCTCCAGGGAGATGCCTGCCTCATTGGGGGTGCACGGCCCCGGCGAGATGACGCAACGCTCATAGCCCTCGTGCAGCAGCTCGTCGACTGTGGCGGCGTCGTTGCGCACGGTGCGAACCTCCGCGCCAAGCTCTCCAAGGTATTGGACGAGGTTGTAAGTGAAGGAGTCGTAGTTGTCGATCGCGAGAACCCTCACGCTCACCCCCAGTCGGCCTGACGACAAGCCAACTCGACCGCACCCTGGATGGCCTTGGTCTTGTTCACCGACTCCTCGTACTCATAGACGGGCTTTGCGTCGGCGACGGTGCCACCACCGGCCTGCACGTGGGCGACGCCGTCCTTGACGACGACGGTGCGGATATGGATAGCGGTGTCGAGGTCCCCGGAGTAGCTGAGGTAGCCGATCGCGCCGCCGTAGCCCCCACGCTTGGTGGACTCGAGCTCGTCGATGATCTGCATCGCGCGTACCTTCGGTGCGCCGGAGAGCGTGCCCGCGGGGAGCACGGAGCGCAGCGCATCCATCGCGCCGACATCCTCGCGCAGCGTGCCGGACACCGAGGAGACGATGTGCATGAGGTGGCTGTAGGTCTCGATCTCCATCAGCTCGTCGACGACGACGCTGCCGTACTCGCACACACGGCCAAGGTCGTTGCGGCCGAGGTCGACGAGCATCACGTGCTCCGAGCGCTCCTTCTCGTCTTCGAGCAGCTCGCCGGCGATGCGACGATCCTCCTCGGGAGTTGCGCCTCGCGGGCGCGTGCCCGCGATCGGGCGCGTGGAGACGTGGCGACCCGTGACGGTGAGTAGCGGCTCGGGGCTGGCGCCCGCGACTTGGAAGTCGCCGAAGTCGAGGAAGTACATGTAGGGGGATGGATTGACAGTGCGCAGGCCGCGGTAGATCGAGAACGCTTCGACCGGCACCTCCGCCGAGAAGCGCTGCGAGGGCACGACCTGGAAGGCGTCGCCGGCGTGGATGTACTCCACGATGCGCGTCACCATCGCTTCGAAGCGCTCGCGTGTGACGTTGGACTGGAACGTGGGTGCCTCGCGCGGCCCCACCTCCGGACCCGAGGGCACCGGTCCGGAGAGACAGGCGCGCACTTCGGCGATGGTGCGCGCGGCGACCTCCTGTGCCCGTTGGATGTCGGGCTCCTCATCGAGGTCGGCGTTGGCGAGAATCGTGATGGTGTGCTTGAGATGGTCGAAGGTGACCAGCGCATCGGTGAGCATCAACGC
>JBOGYB010000182.1:0-4417 GCA_050696555.1 Solirubrobacteraceae bacterium
CCGATCCCGTGAGCGCGACCTGGCGGAAGAGGGTGTGCTCTGGTGGGAGGAGCGTTCGCAACTCCTCAAACGCCCCCTCCCCCCAAGTGGTGAGATGGTATGGATTGGCGATCGACCAGAAAGTGTAGTTGGGGACGCTCATCGCGAACGTGGCTTGATCGTCGCGGGCGAGCGCGGTGGCCCACTGGAGCAGTGGTACGAACGTGCTCAGGTGCTCCACCACCTCGAAGCAGCTCACGATCCGGTCTCCTTCTGAGGAGAGCAGTGCCTCCCCGATGCGCGTGAGCGTGTGAGAGTCGGTGAGGTCGCCGACGATCTTGTGGGTGTCCGTCACGCCGAGCTCTCGCGCGGCGCCCTCTATCACATCGTGCTCGACGTCTGCGAGCACCACGCGCTTTGGGCGCTCGCCGGCCAATGCGGAGCGCGCGGCGACCGCGGTGCCGCAGCCGAGGTCCGCCCAAACCGAGCTGCTTGCCACCAGCGGGGCAACCATCCGGTAGCGCAGCTCGTGCTCACCCCGGATAGCAGGTGCCGTCTCGCGTGTGATTCGCTCTTGCCAGTCGGACATGAACAGGGAGGGGTTGCCGTGGTGGCCTCGCCACGGGCGCCGCTATCGTACCGTTGCCGATGAGCACCCCAGCCTTCACCGTCGCGCCGGCAGGGCCGGGGGTAGGCGCGGAGCCGGTTCGCGTCTCCTTCCTCGGGTCCATCACATGGCTCGAGGGGTGCTGTCCAACGGTTGCCACCCACGGATTGATCCCTCAGCTTGTGGAGATAGGGTCCGACGCGGGCGTGGAGAGAGCGGTTTCTGCGGTGCGGGCCTTCAATCCGGATGTGACGGTTTTGTTCGTACCCGCGTCCCTACCGTCCGAGGCAGTGAACGAGCTCCCCGGAGTGACTCTCGGCGTGCTGGTCGGGGACGTGCGGTCTCCGGGGCTTGCAGACACCGCCTCCGGCTTGGATCGGTTGGTGTCTTTCCTCCCTGCGCTCACGGGGACCAAGCTGGGCGCAACCGAAGTGTGGCGCGCCGTCCCCTGGCCGGTGGGGGATGCGCTGTACGGCGAGGTACGCACCCTTCGTGGCCGTCCGTGGGCGATGTCGGTCGGCCGCTCCACCGAGCATCGTGAGTGGATGTTGATGCCCGCAAAGCACCATCACGACCTGTTGCAAGTGATCCACGGGGTCAGCGGTCCGCCGCTTGTGGAGCTGCTTCGCGAATACGACGTCGGTGTGTACGTGTCACCTGAGCCCGGCGGCGCCTTCGGTCCTCAGGTGGGGATGCACTTGGCGGCGGGTCAGCTGCTGCTCGCAGAGGCTCCCACCCCTGCGCACGGGTTGGAGCGAAACATCGACTACTTGCACATCGACTCACCCGCGGGTCTCGTGTGGACGCTCGATCGGCTCGCGCGATTCCCGGAGATGCACCAGCGCATCCGCCTACGCGGGCGCCTCAAGGCAGAGCAGTATCGAGCCTCGCGTCTGTTCTCCCGCTTGACCCATGATCTGCTGGCTGACGTGCGGGTGTTTGGGTGTACCCGCTCCTCTTGAGATCACCGAGCGCGTCGCGCATCAGTTGCGGATACACGCGCGAGGCGCGAAAGCTCTCGGCTTGTCGACGGCCCGCGTGCTGCACGTCGATGAACGCATCAGGGTTGGCCATCAGCTCGTCCACCAACGCAAGCAGTTGCCGGGGGGTCTCGATCTCCAGGTAGTGAACGCCCGGCTCCAGGCCGTGGTTGGGGCTGAGCGGCTCGGAGATCACAAGCTGCCCGGCAGCGAGCGCCATGCACACGCGGTTCTCGAAAGAGGGGTAGGGGTTGTTGTGGAGGTTGAGTTGCACATCTGTGTGTCTCAAGAAGCGTGTCAGTCGCTCGCCGAACAGCCCGTGGCCGATGTGCACGATCGGGTGGTTTTGCTTCACGGGTGCGAGCAGCTCCTCGCGATGCTCGGTTGAGCGCCCCACGAAGAGCAATCGCGGGGGATGTGCGCGCTCTGGGGGGTCCAAGAAAAGGCTGTCGGCTACCGGGATCGCGAGCGATTGCCAGACAGGCAACACACTCCCCGCGGTGTCGGCGATGAGGGGATCGAAGGAGACGATGCGGTCGAAGTTGTCCGGGTCCACCGCTTCGGGGTCGCGCATGCGCGAGAGGAGGTCTGGATGATTGGAGTCCCGCCCGCGCGGCAGGGGCTCTGTGAGGTAGCCGATCTTCACCGCCCGCAGCGGCTCGAACAATCCCTCCGGGATGATCTCCGGACGGAACACCAGCACCACATCGGGGTTTAGCTCCCGGAGCTTTGCGATCAACGGCTCGGGCGGGGCCATAGCGCGAAAGTCGAGGAATGTCGGGTTCACGCCGTCCGCGGGCTGCTCGAGCGAGCATTGCGCGAAGTACACGCCCTGGCCTACGAAGGCGACGCGCAGCTCGGGGGGGGCAGCCGGAGGTTTGCTCTCGGGCACTACAGTCGCTCGGCCACTCGCGGGGCTTGCCGGTCGAAGAAGAGGAACCCGATCACGATCACCCCGAGCCAGATGCCTATCGGGATGAGCAGCATCCCGACACCTCCGATCGCGCCGGCGGCGCTGGGATAACGGGGGTCGATCAAGACATGGCGCATCTGCACGAGAAGCGCCACGAACGGATTGGCCATCATCACGTGGGCGAGATTGATGCTGACCCCCAACACCGTGAAGGTCTTCTCCGCCGCGGTGATCGGATAGAAGATCGGGGATGCGTAGAAGGTGGTTTGCAACACCACTTCCCAGATTGGACGCACGTCGCGGTAGTACACATACCCGACGGACAGGATCATCCCCAGGCCTGCCATGAACGAGGCGAGCAGCAGCACCAGCAACGGAACCTCAAGCCAGCTCCACATCACCGATCCTCCGGCTGCCAGTAGGAACACGATCACCGGGATCGCGTTGAGCCCAAAGTTCATTAGGGCAGTTGTCACAGTCGAGAGTGGCACAGCCAGTCGTGGGAACTCGATCTTGCGTACGAGGTTCTCGCGATTCACGAGGCTGGTCACCGATCCACCGGTGGCCTCGCTGAGGAAGTTGAACATCACGATCCCCAGAAGGATCGACACGGGGAAGAAGGGCACACCCTTGCCGAGGTTGTGCGCCACCGCGCTGATGACCCCGTAGATGACTCCGAACAGCAGCAGCGGGCGCATCAGCTGCCAGAGGTATCCGAGCGCCGACCCGAAGAACGTCAGCTTGAACTCCGTCTTGGCGAGCGCCCACGTCAGATGCCATAGGCGACGCCGATCGGACCCGAGCGCGGAGGGCCCCTTGATTGGTTGGCCGAGATTCCGCACGTCGAGTGCGTTGTCCACGCTTGGCGTTCGCTCTGTCGTAGCGGTAGTCGCCGGGGTGCTCACACTGTCATCTCCGCCGCCTTGCCAGTGGGTGCGCCACGTTCGATCGCGATCTCGTAAGGAAGCTCCAGCAGCGCCTCGGCGCCGTGGGTGCCGGTGACGACGACTGACAGCAACCGCTCGCGGCGGTCGATCCACGCTCCTCCGTGGCGCGCCACGGCGGGCGTCACGTGATAGCGGTCAGGCGCAAGGATGTTCTCGAATCGCACTCGATACACGACCTCCTCGCCCGCTTTGAAGATCCCACAGCGGGGATCACTCCAGAGGTTCGATGCCGACAGGAGATGATCGCGGTGGCTGTTGTGAACATTCACACTGAACAGTGGGTCCTCGACGTCCTCCTTGAAGCGCACACGCGCGGCGAACGAGCACCGCTCTCCCGTGGGGAGCAGCTCCGCACGCTTGCCCTGCTCGTTCTCAAACCACGCCTCCACGATCTCGGCCCGACCGTCACCGTCGCGTCGCTCGGTCTCCTCGCGTGAGAAGGCTTCGATGTCCGGCTCACTCGCCTTCTCCTCGGGGGTGGAAGACGGCGCGATGGGCCGTGGCGACTCTGTGGTGGTTGCGTCCTGTCCCTCGCTCTCGAGCTCCGCTTCGGCTGCCACCTGCTCGACCGCGCGTGCCTCCTGCGAGAAGTTCAACTCCAGGTAGCGGTTCCCTACATGCTCGGGATCGCCCAGCACTACAGTCCGTCCGTGCTCCAGCAGCAGCGCGCGATCGCAGAAGCGCTGAACGGCTGCCATGTCGTGAGTCACAAACAAGACCGTCGCGCCGCTGCGTCTGATGCGCTCGAACTCGTCGAAGCACTTCTGCTGGAAAGCGGCGTCGCCCACGGCGAGTACCTCGTCTATCAGCAGGATCTCCGCGTCCACGTGGATCATCACCGAGAAGGCGAGTCGCACGAGCATCCCCGACGAGTAGTTCTTGATCTTCAGGTCGATGAACTCCCCCAGCTCGGCGAAGTCGATCACGCTGTCAAAACGTCTACGTGCCTCGCGGGGACTCAGCCCGAGCATCGTGGCGTTCAGCATCGCGT
>JBOGYB010000183.1:0-4368 GCA_050696555.1 Solirubrobacteraceae bacterium
GTGTGGACTCCCTCGCAGAACACCTGGGCCCGCTGCATGTCACTGATAGCCGCTGTCTCGGTGACCTCGATCACCAGGCGGTCGGGGTCGACGTCGTGGCGCACCAGCTCCTGCTCGATATGGGCGAGCATGCCGCGGTCGGTGATGGAGAGGGCTGAGAGATTCACCGCTACACGCGCCCCTCTCTCGGACAGCTCGCCACCCATCAAAGCGACCACCTTGCAGATCACCATGCGGTCGATCTCCTGGATCAAGCCGTAGCGCTCTGCCGCAGGCAGGAAACTGCAAGGTGGGATAAGCGAGCCATCGGGATCGTCGGCAAGCCGAATCAACGCCTCGTAGTGAGAGATCGCCCCGTCCTGCAGGGACACAATCGGCTGGTAGTGCAGCAGGAAGAGGTCTTCGCGCAACGCCCTACGCAGGCGCTCCAACCACGGCCGCGGGTGCAGGCCCGCGGGGGAGGAGAAATTACCCACGCGTCCTGAGTAACGGCGGCGGCGGTCATGGTCGGAGCGCAGGTCGCGCGCTCTCAACACAATGCTCGAAGTGGCGTCTGTGGTGGAGGTTGGCATGTGGTCCATGTTCGCCTTCCGCAACGCCACGCGGCGCGCATGCGCGGTGATATGGAGGTTTTCGACCGAAAGCGCCACCAAACCTCCCTGAACCTGCACAAAAGTGCGCAAAACTGGCCCTACGTTGGGATGTGGATGGGCGCTATCGCGATGGCGAATAGGGTCGGCGCGCACGATCTGACACCACCAACAGCAGCGCCAGCAGTACGAAGTTCATCACCACAGACGATCCCCCGTAGGCGACCAGCGGCAATGTGACCCCAGTGAGTGGGATCACGCGTGTCACCCCACCCACGATCACGAACACCTGCATCGCCACGACGAACGACAGGCCCGTGGCAAGCAGCTTCGAGAACGAGTCGCGCGCGAGCATCGCCGTCTTCAAGCCCCGGGCAACGAACAGCAGATAAGTGAGGATCAGTGCCACCGCCCCCGCGAGCCCCAGCTCGTTGGTGATGACCGCATAGATCATGTCGCTTTCCGGCACCGGCAGGATCGGTTCGCGATGATGGGGGAGCACCAGCAGCGACTGGTCGAAGCCCGTGCCCAGCAATCCCCCGTCCGCCTGCGCAAACAGAGATTGAGCGAGCTGGTAGCTACCGCCCCGTTCGTTGTAGAGCGCAGGATCGAAGGGGTGTTCCCAGGCGAGAATGCGACTGTGGACGTGGCCGACGTGGTTGGCCACGAACCACGCCCCCACGGCGAACAGCACGAGCCCGATCAAGGGGAACGAGAAGCGCCCCGTGGCGACATACAAGAGCGCGAGAAAAGCCCCGTAGAACATCAGCGAGGTGCCCAGCTCGCGCGTGAGCAGGAGCGTACCCATCGCCGCACCCCACACCACGAGCATCGGCCCAAACTGCTTCATCGGCGGGATCGTCAACCCCAGCACTCTCCGCCCCGCTGTGACGAGTATCTGGCGGTTGTCGCGCAGGTAGCTAGCGAGGAAGATCACGATCGCCACCTTCGCCAGCTCCGCCGGCTGGAAGGACACCGGGCCGACATGGATGTTCAGGTAGGCCCCGTTCACCTGCTCCCCGATCACCGGGAAGCGCGGGAGCACCGCCATCGCGATCCCCACCGCGGCGATGGTGTAGCGGTAGCGCTCGAGCACCCCCACCCCCGTGCGCCGCAGCCACAGGATCGTAGCGGCGAACAGCACCAGGCCGAGCACCATCCACTGCGCCTGCTGACGCGCCAACGACGGGTTGATGCGGTACACCATCACGATTCCCACGCTCGCCAGCACCGCACCCAGCGGGAACAGGTAGGGATCGGCATGCGGTAGGGCAAAGCGGATCACCAGGTGCGCCGCCAAGCACAGCCCCAGGAACAGCAGTCCGTAGGTAAGCGACAGGCTCGAGGCGTGGTTGAGCGTGACGTTCGTGTCGGCATTCAGCGAGGTGTTTTCCTGCTGGATGAAGATCGCCGTGAAGCCAGCCATGATCAGCAGCGCTGCCGGGATCAGTCCGAGCAGCTCGCGGTTGCGGGGCTTCAGCATCAGTGCCCCCAGCCGAAAGGTCGGTGAGGGTTTGCCGAACGACTGCGCGTGATCTGAGGTTTCACGACGTTCGTGCGCGTGCTGGTGGCACGTGTGCGAAAGTCGGGGAGCCTCAGGCGCGTGCAGGCGTCGGCAAAAACCATCGAGTTTTCGGCTGGGGCACCCGCCGAGCCTAGCGGGATGTCCGGCGCGGATTGACCGCTCCCCTCGGTAGGCTTGCCCTACGGCCGGGCCGCGTCCGATGGCGCGTGCCCTAGATCGCACATGAGCTTCCCGCCCGCCACACCCACGGACGACACAGACCGTCCGCCCTCCCTGGCCCGAGGCATGTGGCTGCGCTTTGCGATCGCGGGCGTGGGGATCCTCCTGCTGAGCGGCGTCGCGACCGCCACCCTCGCGCTCACCAAGCTCAACCACATCGCCGAAGAGGTGTTCCCCAAGGGCAGTCAGATCCATATCGCCAAGGGCGTAGTGGAAACCGCATACAGCGGGGAACCGCAGACATTCATGATCCTCGGCTCCGACCGCCGGGCGGGCTCCAAAGACGCCTACGACCGCAACGATCCCCCGCACAGTGACACGCTGCTGCTCGTCCACCTCGACCCCAACTACGGACAGATCTCGGTGCTATCGGTGCCACGCGACCTGCTCGTGACGATCACCACCAAACGCGGGCAGGTGTATTACCCAAGCAAGATCAACGCCGCCTACACGATCGGCAGCTCAGAAGGGGGGACCGACCGCGGCGTCGAACTCACCGCGTCCACGATCGAGCGCCTCCTGCACATCAAGCTCAACGGCGTGATCGACGTCTCCTTCAAGGGCTTCCGTGACGTCGTGGACACACTCGGGTGCGTGTATGTGAACGTGGACCACCGTTATCTGCACCAGAGCGAAGCCTCCGAATCGCAGAACTACTCCTCGATCAACCTGCAGCCCGGCTACCAGAAGCTCTGCTACGAAAACGCGCTTAGCTACGTGCGCTACCGTCACGGCGACTCAGACTTCGTGCGCGTGGCGCGTCAGCAGGACTTCCTGCGCAACCTGCGCGCCCAGGTGCCTGTGGGAAACCTCGTGGGCGAGATCGACCGGGTGTCAAGGGCCGTTGGCAAAGCGGTCACCACCACTTTCCACTCCTCGGCGGATCAGTTGATCGAACTGGCGAAGCTCGCCGCCTTCTCCCAGCAGAAGCCACTGCGTCAGGTCAAATTCCAGGTGGAAAACGCGAACGCGATGATCGCAGGCAACAGCTACGTAACCGCCTCGCCGACACTCATCAAAGCGACAGTCAGGGAATTCCTGCACGGCCACGAACAGCTGAAACTGCCGTCCTCCGCGTCCTCCTCCCATCACAAACATCACACGGCTACCCCTTCGCGAGCCTCGCTCGACCTCTACTCCGTGTCCGCTGCGGGCAAGGCGGAAGCGCTCACCACCGCCCCCAACCTTCCCTTCCCACTTGAGTATCCCTCCGTGCAGACGGGACCCGCGACGGCGCAGGAAGTTCACCGCTATACGCTCGAAGACGAGCACAAGCATCGCCACCACGCCTACGTCGCGGTGTGGCGCCAGACCGGTCTCGGTGGCTACTACGACATCGAGGGCATCGACTGGGTCAATATCCCCCTCTTTGCTCACGCCCGTGTGCAGAAAATCGGTGGGCGCACCTACCTGATAGTCGACGACGGCACGCACATCCACGACATCGGCTGGCGCGTCGGCGGGGTCATCTACTTCGTCAGCAACACCCTGCTCGAGGACCTGTCGAACGCACAGATGATCGCGATCGCACGCGCCACCCAGCCGCTGCACTAAACGCCAGGGTCAACCCGCCGCGCCGGCCGGCGCCCCATCGAGCGCCGCGTTGACGAGCGCGTCGGCGTGAGCGTTCTGGGCACGCGGGACGGTGCGTACCTGCCAAGCGGCAAACGCACGTAGCGCAGCCAGTGCCTCTGCATGAAGGGGACGCATGGCTGCGTGCTTGACCTTGTATAGCCCCTGCACCTGCTTTGCGATCAGCTCGGAGTCGTTGACGACCTCGACTTCGGTGGCGCCCAAAGCACGCGCGCGAGCGACACCGAGCAGCAACGCGCGGTACTCGGCGACGTTGTTGGTTTGCTCTCCGAGCAGCTCCGAGGCCTCGTCGAGCACCTCGCCCTCGGGGGTGGAGACGACGCTCGCGGCGGCCGCCGGCCCCGGGTTGCCGCGTGAGCCGCCGTCTACGTGCACGACGACCTTCACCTACCCGACGCTCCGCGCCGGACGACACAACGGACTTGGCGGCCCACTATGAGC
>JBOGYB010000184.1:0-4368 GCA_050696555.1 Solirubrobacteraceae bacterium
GCCTGTTCGTATGCGGCACGGGAACCGGGGTCGGCAAGACGATCGTCAGCGCCGCGCTGCTCGCGGCGATGCGGGCGGCCGGTGAGCCGGTGCGCGCCTACAAGCCGGTTGTGACTGGGTTGGACGAGCCCCCCGGCGAGTGGCCGCCAGACCACGAGCTGCTGGCGCTCGCCTGTGGGATGACACCCGAGGAGGTCGCGCCGCTACGCTACGGCCCGGCGGTCTCCCCTCATTTGGCGGCGGAACTTGCCGGAGACACCATCGATCCGGCGACACTTGTCGCGGCGGCGCAACAGGCGCCGAATCGCACGCTCGTAGTCGAGGGCGTAGGCGGCCTACTCGTCCCACTCGCGCGCGACTTCACTGTGTGCAACCTCGCGGCCAAGCTGGCATTGCCGATCGTCATCGTCGCAAACCCCGGCCTCGGCACAATCAACCACACGCTGCTCACCGTCGAAGCAGCTAGGGCCGCCGGACTGAACGTCGCGGCCGTCGTCCTCACGCCCTGGCCTGCCGAACCGTCACGGATGGAGCTCTCCAACCAGGAGACGATTGCACGAATGGGAGCCGTTGAAGTCGCAACGCTTGAAGAAATTTCAAGCGCAGATATCCCAACGCTGGCGCGGGCCGGCGCCCTTTTTGCATGGCGGGATTGGCTGTCACAAACGAATTTCGTCGCACACCACCCGTAGGATCGCCGTCATGGCCGAACGCTGAGTCGGCGTGACCCTGGCAGTCGCAGCGAAGACGATCCCGGCGACCGCCAGGGGCCTCAAGGCGAAAGGAGGATGACACACCTCCAAGCGCACTAGCCATCGCAAAGTCTAGCCTGCGATCGGACGAATCGCGGCAATCGTTGCCTCAGCGACACTTGCGAGATCATCGTTGCCGATCACGTAGGGCGGCATTGTGTAGATCAGATCGCGGAAGGGACGAAGCCAGACACCGTGCTCAACGGCGGCGCTGGTAGCTGCGACGATGTCAACCTCGCGTTCCAGTTGCACGACACCAATCGCACCAAGCACGCGCACATCGACAACGCCGGGCAAGTCGCGCGCCGGAGCGAGGCCGTCGCATAGCCCGCGCTCGATCCGCGCCACGTCCTCGCGCCAGTGGTTATCGGCGAGCAGGTCGAGCGAGGCGAGCGCTACCGCGCAGGCGAGGGGGTTGGCCATGTAGGTGGGGCCGTGCATGAGTGCGCCGCCCTCGCCGCTGGAGATGGAATGCGCGACGTCGGTGGTACAGAGAGTGGCGGCAAGCGTGATGTAGCCGCCGGTGAGCGCCTTGCCGACGCACATGACGTCCGGTGCGACCGAAGCGTGTTCGCAGGCGAACAGCGCGCCGGTACGTCCCAAGCCCGTGGCGATCTCGTCGAGGATGAGCAGCAGCCCGTGCTCGTCGCAGAGCCGGCGCAGCAACGCGAGGCACTGAGGGGAGTGAAGGTGCATCCCCCCTGCCCCCTGCACGACCGGCTCCACGATCACGGCAGCGAGCTCGTGCGCGTGGGAGGCGACCAGCTCGGACACCCCCGCCGCCCACGCATCGTCAAGCGGGCGCTCGAACCCCCCCGGTGGGCGGTCGGCGAAGACGTGCTCGGCGAGGACCCCCGTGAAGAGGCTGTGCATTCCACCCACCGGGTCGCATACGGCCATCGCGCCAAAGGTGTCGCCGTGGTAGCCGCCGCGCCAGGTGAGCAGGCGCGTACGCTCGGGATGGCCGGCGGCGCGCTGGTACTGGAGCGCCATCTTGATCGCCACCTCCACCGACACCGAGCCGGAGTCGGCGAAGAACACGTGCTCCAACCCTGCCGGCGTGATCTCGACCAGGCGCTCGGCGAGACGGATCGCGGGCTCGTGGGTGAGCCCTCCGAACATCACATGTGCCATGCGTTCCAACTGGTCGCGCACTGCCGCGTCCAGGACAGGGTGGCGGTAGCCGTGGATGGCGCACCACCACGAGGACATCCCGTCGATCAGTTCGCGTCCGTCGGCCAAGCGCAGGCGCACGCCCTCCGCGGAGACAACCGGGAGCACCCGAGTCGCGGTTGGTAGCGACGCGTAGGGATGCCAGACGTGCTCGCGGTCGAGCGCGAGCAGATCGTCCCAACCCGTCAGCGCCCTAGTCCTCGTAGAGAGTGAAGTCCCGCTTGCGAGCTCCGCACACCGGGCAAAACCAGGTGTCGGGGATGTCCTCGAAGGCGGTTCCCGCGGGGATACCCCCGTCGGGATCGCCCTCCTCGGGATCGTAAATGTAGCCGCAGGACTCGCAGATCCAACGTTGGAGTGTCTGGGTGGCGCTCATGCACTGAAGATTACCGGGCGGTAGGGTCATGGGATGAGCAGCTCGACCTCCGACAGCGGGGAGCAGCCGGACGGCATCGAGGTCAACGCCCTCTCCGAGCCTGGACAGGAGCTCAACCTGAAGGTCCACTCAGGACCCGGTCAGACCCTCGACGCCAAGAAGGCCACGGTCCCGCGCCAGGCAGCGACGGTGATCGTGCTGCGCGGCGGCGACCAGACCCTCGAGGTGCTACTGGTAAAGCGCACCGAGAAGGCACGCTTCATGGGCGGCGTGTGGGTGTTCCCGGGGGGTGCGGTGGACGAGGACGACGGCGACCACCCCCACCGAGCGGCGGCGGTGCGAGAGCTGTCAGAGGAGGCCGCGATCGAGATCGACGACCCACGGACGCTCGTGGAATTCTCGCGCTGGATAACACCGGCGGAGGTGACGATCCGCTTCGACACCCGCTTCTTTCTCGCCGAGCTTCCAGACGGGCAGGAGCCTCGGATCGACGGGGAGGAGTGCGTCGACCAGGGCTGGTTTACCCCCCAGGGCGCGCTCGACGCTTACGGGCGCAAAGAGATCGAGCTGGTGTTCCCCACGATCAAGCATCTCGAGCAGCTGAAGGCGTTCGCGAGCGTGACAGAGCTGCTGGGTTACGCCGCCGGGCGCGAGGTGCTACCGGTGCAGCCCAAGGTGTGGTTCGACGGCGAGGTGGCCCGCGTGCTGCTCCCCGGCGAGCCAGGCTACGACTGACCGCCTCAAGGCCGGGTGCGGCCGATCACGTGAGTCACCGCGTTGATCAGCGCGAGGTGGGTGAACGCCTGCGGGTAGTTCCCTAGGTGACGACCGCTCGAGGCCTCGAGCTCCTCGGCGTAGAGACCGAGTTACGAGGAATACCCAAGTAGCCGCTCGCACAGACGCCGTGCCTGCAGGTGCTCGCCGATCTCACACAGCGCGGAGACGAGCCAGAAGGAGCAGATCAGGAACGTGCCCTCCTCCCCGCTCTGACCATCGTCTGTCTCGTCGGTGCGGTAGCGCAGCACGAGACCGTTCTCGCTGAGCTCGTCGCGGATCGCCGCAACCGTGGCCTGCACCCGCTCGTCCTCAGGCGGCAGGAAGCGCATCAGCACAACCAGCAGGTTGGAGGCGTCGAGCGCGTCGGTGTCGTAGTGTTGGCGGAATACGCCGCGCTCGTCGACGCCTTTCGCGAGGATGTCGGCCTTGATCTCCTCGGCGATCCCTTGCATGCGCTCGGCGTGCTCCTCCTCGCCGCGCCGTTCAGAGAGCCTCGCGGCGCGATCGCATGCGACCCAGCACATCAGCTTCGAGGAGACGTAGTGGCGTGGCTCGCCGCGCGCCTCCCAGATCCCCTGGTCGGGTTCCTCCCACACACGCGCCGCGCATTCGGCCTGATCGACTAGCACCGGCCACAGCCGCTCGGGGATGTGATCGCGCTGCTTCGAGTGCAAGTACACCGAATCGAGCACCGCGCCGTAGACGTCGTTCTGGCGCTGGTTGTAGGCGCCGTTGCCGATGCGCACCGGCCGCGCTCCCTCGTACCCCTTGAGGTGATCGAGCGTGGACTCGCTCAAGTCCTTCTGGCCCTTTATCCCGTACATGATCTGTAGCGAGCCGTCCTCGTTGCGCTCCATGTCGCCCACGTACTGGATGAAGTCATCGGCCTCCCAGTCGAGCCCGAGCGCGTGCAGCGCCCACAATGTGAAGGAGGCATCGCGCATCCAGCAGTAGCGGTAGTCCCAGTTGCGCGACCCCCTCGGGGTCTCGGGAAGCGAGGTGGTGGGCGCCGCGACGAGCGCCCCGGTGGGCATGAACGTGAGACCCTTCAACGTGAGCGCCGAGCGCTGCAGATGAGAACGCCACTTGTGGTCGGGGTAGGCTCCTTCGGCGAGCCACGTGCGCCAGAAATGACTGGTCCGCTCGATGTGTGCCTCGGCTTCTTCCACCGTGCGGGGTCCACGCAGCTCTTCAGTCCACGAGATCGCGCAGAAGCGCTTCTCTCCCTCGGACATGGTGTGACGCGAGTGGGCGCGGTTGCCCTCGATCCCCATACGGGTGTCGCTGAAG
>JBOGYB010000185.1:0-4360 GCA_050696555.1 Solirubrobacteraceae bacterium
GCGCGAGGAGAGGCTATCTCCGCGCACGCGCGCGAGTCATGCGCTTTGGCATATCCACACCCCATCTCAGGAGGTGCCTGAGCGCATCGAATATCTCCAGCAATGACGCGCCGTTTGATGATTTTGGGCACAGCCCGCCGAATACCGTCGCAGACGTCGCGTAGCTTTGTTTGGGGGGCGAGGCCCCACAGCAAAGGAGAACCCATGTCATATTCGAACATCAATCGCGTCGTGATCGTCGGCCGGCTCACCGCCGACCCCGAGCTGCGCGCACTCCCCTCGGGACTGAGCGTCTGCAGTCTCCGGCTCGCCAGCAACACGCTGCGCAGGAACCCTGACGGCGAGCGCGCGGAGAAGCCGAACTTCTTCAATGTCAGCATTTTCGGTGGGTTGGGCGAGTCGGTGCACCGCTACATGAGCCGCGGTCGCCGTATGGCGATCGACGGGCGTTTGGAGTGGCGCGAGTGGGAGACCCCCGAGGGCGCCAAACGCCAAGCGGTGGAGATCGTCGCCGAGCGGGTTCAGTTCCTCGATGGGCGTGGTTTTCAGGGTAGCTCGGAGGGTTTGGGTGGCGATGAGGGCTCGAGCGACGGCGAGGGCTCGGCGGATGGTCTGGAAGATGGAGAGGAGCACGAGCTCGTGGGCGTTGGCTCTGGTGGGTCAGACCACGACCTCGTCTTCTAAGCCACGCCCTCGTGAGGCGACGGGGTGTCTATAGCGACATCCCGTCGCCGGCGTCCCTCGCGTAAACTGCCCGGCCGCGGGCATCGCCACAGAGGCGCTTACCCACCAACCCAGCACCTAAGCCCACAAGGAGCCCTGTTCGGTGCCAGTCAACACCAAAGCTATCGGCAAGACATATGCTCCCACCAGCTACGCGGTGGGGCGAGAGAAGATCAAGGAGTACGCCCGAGCGGTGGGCGAGACCAACCCGCTTCACCTCGATGAGGGGGCTGCGCGCGAGGCCGGTTACGCCGACGTGGTGGCACCGCCAATGTTCGCCGTCGTGTACAGCTCGCCCTCGGTGGCCCCGTCGCTGTTCGACCCCGAGGTGGAAATGAACTTCGCGATGATGGTCCATGGCGGCCAGGAGTTTGAGTGGGGGCCGGTTGTTGTGGCGGGGGACGAGATCACCACGACCGCATCCGTCAAGGACATCTCAGAACGAGACGGTCGCGGCTACTACGTGTTCGAGTCGGTGTCCGTCAATCAGCGTGGCGAGCAGGTATGCCGCGGAACCTGGACCAACATCGTCAGGGGGGTGTGAGATGGCCGATCTTTCATTGGGAGCTCAGATACCCGAGGTACGGGTTACCCCGGATAAGTACCTCACCGCTCGCTACGCCGGTGCCTCCGGCGATTTCAACCCAATTCATATCGATGAGGAGTTCGCGCGCGCGGTGGGTCTTCCCGGCCGCATCCTGCATGGACTTTGGTCGATGGCGCAGGTGGCGCGCGCTCAAACCGAGGCCGCCGGTGGGCCGCAGACGCTGAAGAGGCTATCTGTGCAATTTCGCGGCATGGGTGTTCCCGAGCAGGAGGTTGTTGTAACCGGCACAGTGCGCGAGGCCTCGGAGGGACGAGTGATCGTGGACACGGTTGCCGAGCAAGCCGGCAACCAGATCATCCGTAACGCCGAGGCGGAGCTCCAAGTCTGAAGCTCAGGGCGCCGGCCCACCGCTGGGACGGCGCCCGCACGGGGCCTACAATCATTCGGATGCTCACCCCCCGACAGGAGCTGATCCTGTGCAAGGTAGTGGAGGGCTATCTGCAGAGTGGCCAACCGGTGGCGTCCAAGACGATCGCCGCCGACTCCGGCCTCGACTGTGGGCCCTCCACCGTGCGCAACGAGCTTGCGCTGCTCGAGGAGCACGATCTGCTCGCCCACCCGCACACATCGGCGGGGCGGGTGCCTACTGACGTCGGTCACCGCTATGTAGTAGACAAGCTGCTGCACTCCGGTCGAGGTTTGCAGCCCGCACGCTCGCTCTCCCTTTCGCTCACACGGCGCGAGGTGGAGGAGGCGATGCGGGTAACGAGCGCGGCGATATCCAGGGTTACGAGCCTGCTTGCGGTGGTGTCAGCGCCCTCGCTCAACACCGCCACGATCCGTCATGTCGAGGTGCTCGAGCTTCAACCACAGGTTGTGATGGTCGTAGTCATAACCTCAACCGGTGGGGTGTCGAAGATGCTCACCACCTTCGACGGGCCAGTCGACCCGGGCCTTGTGGGGTGGGCGGGCGAATATCTCAACGAGCGGCTCGTCGGCTACGGCCTCGGAGCTCGTATGCTCTCCAAGCGCCTCGACGACCCTGGGCTGGGTGCGAGCGAGCGAGTATTCGTGGAGCGGCTGGCGTCGGCCTTCGGGAGCCTCGCATGCGAGAGCGAGGACACTCTGTTTGTCGACGGTGCCGCCCACCTGCTCTCTCACGGGCGCCGACACGACATCAGCGAGATCAATGAGCTCATGGCGTTGCTCGAGCGTCGGGCGGCGCTCTTGCGAGTATTGAGTGCCGCGCTCGGGGAGTCGGATGTGTACGTACGCATAGGTCGTGAGAACGAGATCCCCGCGATGCGCTCAGTGGCGCTCGTGGCCGCCGGATACGGTCTTGCCCGGCGCAAGCTTGGCACGGTGTCGGTAATCGGGCCTGTCCACATGGACTATGCAGGTGCGATTGCCACCGTCCGTGAGGCCGCTCACGAGCTCTCCCGCTTCGTCGAAGACGCGTACGCCGAGCGTTAGGTTCCTCCCGAGCTCATGAGTACAACCGCGCCACGCGATCCATATGAGGTGCTCGGCGTCCCACGTGACGCCGACGAGCAGGACGTGAAGAAGGCGTTTCGCAGACTCGCGCGCGAACTGCACCCAGACGTCAATGCTCACGATCCTCAGGCGGAGGAGAAGTTCAAGGAGGCCGCCGAGGCGTACGAGATCCTCTCGGACCCCGAGCGTCGCGCGACGTATGACCGCTACGGTCACGACGGTCTGCGCTCCGGCGGTTACGCCCCCAACTTCGATGCCTTCGGGTCGATTGGCGATCTCTTCAATGCCTTCTTCAGTGGGGGTGGGGCGTTTGGTTCTCCATCCGGGTCGGGGCTCGGCGGTGATATCGCCGTGAGCATTGAGATGAGCCTGCTCGAAGCGTCTGCGGGCGGCACCGTCGGGGTGACGTTCGAGGCGATAGATCGTTGCGAGCATTGTCACGGCAACGGCGCCGAGCCCGGCACCCCGATCGAGCGCTGCTCCCGCTGCGAGGGCGCAGGTCAAGTACAGAGCGTAAGCCGCACCCCCTTCGGACAGATGGTTCGCACGGTGCTCTGCGACGCTTGTCACGGCGACGGTCGCCTTCCCACCCAGCCGTGCGGGGAGTGTCGCGGTCGTGGTCAGCGCGCAGTGCGCCGCAGTGAGCAAGTGGCGGTTCCAGCAGGCATAGCCGACGGTCAGCGCATTCGGGTGAGCGGGCGTGGTCACGCCGGCGAGCGGGGCGCGCCGGCGGGTGACCTGTACGTGCTCGTGAGGGTCCCCCCAGACGAGCGCTTCGTGCGCGAAGGCGATGACCTCATCACCGCGCTCGATGTGCCCGCACCACTAGCTTCGCTTGGTGCCACGCTCGAGGTCCCCACGCTCGATGGCTCTACCTCGGTGGAGGTGCCGGCGGGTGTGCAGCCGGGTGAGGTGTTGGCTGTGCGCGGCCAGGGGATGCCCTCTCTGCGAGGAGGCCGCCGTGGGGACCTGCGCGTTGTGGTGAACATCGTCATCCCCCGCCGCCTCAACGATGAGCAGCGGGACCTCATGGCCCGCTTGAATGACATCCTCACCGACGAGAATCTGCGCTCCGAGGAGTCAGTGTTCGCGAAGCTGCGCCGAGCGCTGCGCCATCACGCGGCGTGACACCATCACGCGGCGCCCCCCGTCTTTGGCGTCGATGGGAGCGGAGGAGGTGGGCACGATGATTCGACTCGCGCTGCGCGTGAAGCGCTCCGAAGCCGATGTGGTGCTCGCCGACCTACTCGAGCTGGCCCCCTCGGGTGTGGAGGAGATCGAGTTGTCCCCCACAGATGGGGGAGAGGGCGTTGTCGAGTACGCCGTCTACGGTTCTCCCGGCGAGCTCCCCGCCTTGCCAGATGTGCGAGCGGCAGCCGGTGGAGCGCTTGTAGAGGTCTCCACGACCGAGGTTCCCGACGACTGGTCGGAGCGTTGGAAGCAGTTTCACCGACCTGTGTTGATTGCCTCGCCGCGCGCGGACGTGCCCGCGCTGCATGTACGTCCGCCGTGGGAGGCCCCTACCGACCATGCGGGTGCGCTCGAGATCGTGGTGGACCCCGCCCAGGCTTTCGGCACTGGCGCGCACCCCACCAC
>JBOGYB010000186.1:0-4333 GCA_050696555.1 Solirubrobacteraceae bacterium
GAGTAGGAGCATGAGCCGATGAGGGAAGTTCTTGTAATCGCCAACCGCACGCTCGGCGGGGAGAAGCTGCTTGACACGGTGCGCGAGCGCGCCGCCGCCGGCGACGTTACGTTCAGACTCGTCGTTCCGCAAACCAAGCCAAGCGCGGGGCTTGTGATCTACGACGAGGCCGTCCGCGAATCCGCCCAGGTGCGCGTCGACCTCGCGATGTCGCTGCTCGCCACCGAGGGCATCGCCGCATCCGGTGAAATGGGCGACCCAGACCCCTTCCTGGCGACAATGGACGCAATCGCCGCTCGCCGGCCCAACGAGGTGATCCTCTCCACCCACCCCGCTACACAATCGGGATGGCTGCGACGAGACCTGATCGAGCGCATCGAAAACGCATCCGGACTTCCCGTTCAGCACATCGTTGTCGACCTCGCCCAGGAGGGCCTACCTTTCGCGGTAACACTCGTGGTCGCACACAAGACTTCGAGCGGAGATGAGCTGATCGATCATCTCAAGGCCAAGGCCACCGGTGAAGAGCGTCACCTGTTCATAGCCGTCGTGCCACAGCAAGACCGCAGCGGTGGGGCCCATCGCGAGGCGCAAATCCGTCTCGCGGCTATGCTCGACCGGCTAGATGCCGCCGGCTTGCTCAGTGCCGGGATGATCGGAGATCCCGATCCCTATACCTCGGTCATGAACGCGCTCGAGCTCTTCAAGGTGGACGACATAGTCATCTCCACCCTCCCCAAAGCGCGCTCCGGCTGGCTGCGTGCCAACCTGATCGAACGCGTCAGCAATGCCGCCACGGTTCCCGTGGAGCATGTCGTGGCAGCAGACGAGTCCAACGCGACCGCCGCGGCCGGGGCCGCGAGCTAGGAGGAGGGTCATGGAGGCCGCCAGCGTCGCCCACGTAGCCGCACACGACGACCACCATCACGGTCCACCCGCGGCTCATCGCAGCTCGCGTGTGGAGCCGCAGCTGCTGGGAATGCTGCTTTTCATCATCTCCGAGGTGATGGTGTTCGGGGCCTTCTTCACCGCCTATTTCTTCATCCGCGTCGCCCAAGGAGATCCCTGGCCCGCACACGGCACGACCCTGCCGGTAGCGGTGGCGGGTGTGAACACGCTGATCCTCGTCTCCTCCTCCTTCACGCTGCACTGGGCGGAGGCGGCGATCAAGAAAGGCAACCATTTCGGGCTGAAGGCCGGGATGCTCACTACTTTCCTACTCGGCTGTGCGTTCCTGTTCATCCAGATCAACGAGTACGCCAACATCGGCTTCGCCCCCCAGGACCAGGCACAGGCGACGATCTTCTACTCGCTCACCGGCCTGCACGGCGCGCACGTCTTTATCGGACTACTACTGCTGCTGATCGTCACGATCCGGGCGTTCCGCGGCCATTACTCTCCCGAGGAGCACCGTGGCGTCGAGATTCCCGGGATCTACTGGCACTTCGTCGACATCATGTGGATAGTGGTCTACACCACCGTCTACGTGATCTGACGCGGGCCAGGACGTGCTCAACCCGCTACGAAGCGAGGCCGAGGCCTTCCGCTTCCTGCTCTATGCGATCGCGGTGTTCGCGGCGATCATCGTGCTCGTGGTGATTCTGCGCGCCATCTTCTAAGAACGCTGATCTCCTCCGGAGCTCACACGGAACTCCACGAGCTCTACGACGTGGCCTGAGGGCCGTCTACTTGACCGTCAGGGTGCCGTACATTCCCGCGGCTCGGTGGCCGGGGGCCTGGCAGAAGAAGGTGTAGGAACCTGGCTTCAGCTTGACGTTGATCGAGACGGTGCCCTTGGTCGAGAAGGAGCTGGCCGCGATCACGGGGCCGCTCGGCGTCGCACCACCCGAGCCTGCTTCGAGGGCGATGTTGTGGGAGACACCCGAAGTGTTGGGCATCGAGATCGTGACCGCACCCGCGGTAGCAGACGCCTTATTTGACAAGTAGGCGAGCTGACCGCTCGGATCTGCGGGAATGTCGAGCTTGCCGGCCTTCTCCACTGCGGGCTTGCCCGCGCCCGGCGCCTGCACGGCGCTGGCGAGCAGCCCACTGTCCTTGCCGGGACGGGCGACCGCTTCGGCGACGTACGCAGCAATGTTCTTGAGCGTGGCACCCTCAGCGAGACCGCTGGGCATCGCACCGAAGCGATTGGGGTTTTCGACCTGGCCCTGCACCGCGGTGCGCACCGCGCTGCGCCGCAACCCTTCGGCGATGCTAGCGCGGAAAGCTTCGTCCAGATTTGGCCCGACCGTGCCCTTCGTGCTGGCGCGCGCGAGCGTGTGACAGGACCCGCACTTGGCCACGAAGGCTTGCTTCCCCGCGATCAGGTTGGGATTGTTGTCACGCTTGACTTCACCGCAGCCGGAAACCGCGAACAGCAGGCAACCGGCACCGAGGAGCGCGCCGGCGCGAACGGGAAACCGGTGGTTGGGGATCGTCGGGACAGACATCAGCGCGGGAACTCTATCCAAAGGGTCGGGCGACCGGCTCGCCGCGTGCCGCCTCGATCACCCCACGTGCGACACCCTCCCAAGACCATCGCTCACGGACTACCGACACGAGCGCTGAGCGAGTCAGCGCCTTCAGCTCGTCATTGGCCTCCAGCCACCCGAGAAGGCATCGAGCGATGGCGCGAACGGCGTTGTCGTCGATGGGGAACGACAACCAACCGGCCGCTTCACGGGGGACCTCCGCGGCGATCGCCTCGCTCACCTCGGCGAGGCCGGAGTGGTTCGCGCTGACGGGCAGAGCCCCACAAGCCGCAGCCTCCGCCGCGACCATCCCGAAGGCCTCCGGGAAGGTACTCGGGACGACCAGCGCCTCGCACGCAGGCAGCACGTCGGCGAGCTCCGCGTGGTCGAGCCGGCCCGTGAAGAGGATCTGTTCGCCGAGGGCTCGCGCGGCAGCCCGATAGGCATCTTCCTCGGCGTTATCCATCGAGTCGAGGAAGGCGAGCAGATGTTTGAGAGGCACACCTGCCATCGGCGTCTCTGGGGCGCCCGCCGCCGCCGAATGAGCCTCCAAGGCACGTCCAGCGCGTGCGATCTCCTTCGCACCCTCCAAATCACCCGCAGCGAGCCGCGCAAGGAGATTCTCCAGCGCCTCGCGATAGGCGCCGAAGCCAATCACGACGAGACGTGCATCGGGCGCCCCTTGCAACACGAGCGGCCACGCGGCAAGTACGAGATCTACTCCCTTGCTCACGATCAGCTTGCCCACGAACGCCACAAGAGGACCGCTCCTGTCGAGGATCTTCTCGACAGCATAGGCAGCCCGCGAATTGTCACGCGCGAACGCGCTCGCCTGTTCCTCGGCGGGCGGAGAAGCACGCAGTCTCTCGAGGAGTCCCTTCATTTCAGACTCCGCCTCGATGGCATCCCGCGGCGAGAAGCGCTCGATGTCCACCCCCGGCGGTCCGAGGCGGGTGCGCCGCTTCAACTCCCTGCTGTCGCCCATCGCCTCCCACAGGCTCTCGGCGGTGTGCCTCGAGCCCACCAGCACGCCTCTCGCCCGCGCGAGCCCCTCGCGGGCATAGGCGAGGAAGCGCTCTGGCTCGGGCTTGACCGTGTACTCGAGCGCGCTCCCGTGGACCTTCACGGCATAGGGAATCCGCTCCGGCAGAGCGCGCGCGAGGATGACCGGTCCCATCACCAGGTGGTTGGCAAGCGCCACTTCCGGGCCAACCCGCTCAACCACGTCGCGCACCGCCTCCACGTTTGCCTGGATGTACGCGCCGATCTCAGCGTCCGAGCAGTTAGAGAAGGTCCTCGCTTCGATGCCCTCGTAATCGTCTTGGACGTACACGGGCAGCAATCCGCCGATGTTCGGTCGGTAGACGACGCACCGACCCAACGAGTCGGGAGTCGAGAGCTCATTGAGCCTCAGCTCCCCCCCGTCCCAGTCGCCGGCCGCGTTGACGAAAGGCTGTCGCTCGGGATGCCTGTCCTGACTGAGCAGATGCACCTCGTGACCGATCCCCACAAGCGCCTCCGCAAGACGCTCATTGTAAACGTTCGAGCCGGTTCCGCTTAGCAGATAGCCGTGGAATATGAGGATGCGCACCGCTCGGAGCCTACCCAGCACTCTGGCGGAGCCCAAGGAGCCGCCGGGGCACCAGCCCCCGTTCTGACGAGCCCAACAGCCGCACGCTTCGCTAGAGTGCTGCTCCGTGAGTACTGGTCAGCTCTATCGCCTGCGCACACCCTCGAGCGGCCGTGAGATTTTGCTCGAGGCCACCCCGGACGGGATCTATCTCGATCGTGATTCGGGAGAGACGATGGAGGTCGTGGGCAAGCTGCTACCGCTAGCGCCGTCCTCGTCGCGACTTCCATGG